>NZ_JBSGDB010000052.1:0-29673 GCF_053602155.1 Streptomyces sp. NPDC004561 | reverse complement strand
ACGGCGGCTCCGACATCCTGGACCTGCCCGCGGGCCCGCCGCTCGGCCTCGGCTACCTGCCGTTCCAGTCCGTCGAACTGGAGCTGGCCGAGGGCCCGGCGGCCGGCGACGGCGCCCCGCTTGTCGGCGAGCGCGCCACGCAGCCCGATGGACGCCTCCAGCTCGGCGCGGGCCCGGTCCAGCTGCCCGCCGAGAAGCGCGAGGACGCCCAACTCGTGGTGGAAATAGGCTTGTTCGGTCACCAGGCCGGCCAGCGCGGCGGCCTCCGTGCCGGAGCGCAGGGCCCGCTCCCAGGCGCTCCAGTGGAGCCCGGCGGCGAAGGCGGGCGCGGCCGTGCGGGCGAGCCGTACGGAGCCGCTCTCCTCGCCCTCGACGGGCGGCACGGTGTCCGGGACCACGGCCGTGAGCGCCGCGAGCACCGCGTCGGCCTCCGCGCACACCCGCTCCGGAGCCACCGAGGGATGGCCGGCCCACCAGGCGTAGTGGGCGCCGGCGGTCGCGGCCTGGGCCGTGGCGTCGTCGGCGTACCCGGCGGCCTCCAGCTGGGCCTGCACGCCGGCCGCGAGGCGGTAGCGGGAGCCGACCGGGGAGACCAGTCCGCAGCCCGCCAGCTCCCCGAGGGCGGCGTCCGCGTGGGTGTCGCCGACGAGGGCGGGCAGATGCGCCTGGTGCGGGACCTCGCCGCCCAGGGCCACCGCGAAGCGGAGGGTGGCGCGGGCGGATCCGCTGAGCCGGGAGGCGAGCAGCGGGGCGGGGGCCGCGGCCTCGCCGAGGGAGGGCAGCGGGACGTTCTCGTCCGCCGTCCCCAGACCGGCGCCGACGGCGGGCCGTACGTCCTCGAAGACGCCGTACTCGTCCACCGCACCGGTGTCGGCCCGCAGTTGGTCGCGCTGCCGGAGCAGTGCGCCGGCCTGGACGAAGCGCAGCGGCAGTCCCTCGGACTCGAACCACAGGTCGCCCGCCCAGTTGGCCTCCTCCTCGGTGAGGACCCGGCCGACGGTCCGCTCCAGGATCTCCACGCCGGCCGCGCGGTCGAGGCCGCTGAGGAAGACCTCCTCGACGTCGGAGCCGGCGGAGGGGGCGGGCACGTCCGGGGTGGCGGCGAGCAGGAACGCGCACTCGGGGGTGGCCTCCAGCAGCTCGTCCAGGGCGGCGGCGCCGAACTCGAGGTCGTCCAGGACGACGACCGCGCCGATCTGCCCGAGGAGTCCCCGCAGTTCGTCCTGTTCGGGACGGTGCCGGGGGGCGTCGTAAACGGCGCGGAAGAGGTCGAGCAGCAGGTCGCCCGTGCCGCGGTGGTAGCCGTTCAGGCGCACCACGCCGTCGGGCGCGAGGTCCAGGCAGTCCTCGGCGACCAGGTCGAGGAGGGCGGTGCGGCCGGAGCCACCGGGGCCGGTCAGGCGAACGGAGCGGCCGCGGGCGAGCAGGCGGACCAGGCGTTCGCGTTCGTCCTGGCGTTCCAGGAGGGAGAGCGGCGGCTGGGCGGGTCCTGGCGGCACGGGGGGCCGGGCGGCGCGCTCGGCCTCGGTGCGCTCGGTGGCGGTGCGCTTACGGGGCCTGCCCGGGCGCTCGGTCGGCGGGCAGGGCTCTATCTCGCTGCCGTCGACGGGGTTGACGGTGAGCAGCAGGTCGCCCGAGACGAGGTGCGCCGTGCGCACGGGCGTGGGCGCGCTCGGGACGAAGTCGGAGCTGAGGGAGTCCCGGGGTGGGCGGCGGCTGTGCGCCTGGCCGTGGTCCTCGGGTCCCGGGCTGATCGGGTCCATAGGTTCAAGCCCCCCAAAAGCGTCGTGTGCACGTGATCCGGCCCCTCCCGGCCTGCTGCACACCGCGCTGTCGCTTCTGGTCCGGGCCCGCTCGATCGAGGGTTGCGAGGTGGCGGGCGACCGAACCCTAAACCTTCGCTCAGTATCTACGACAGTGCGGGGTGCCGCGCGGTCCGAGACGTCACAGTCCGGTGAGGATTGCCCACGGCGCACGGTCGGTCGGCTGCGCCCGCGTCTCCCCCGTCGCCCGGTTCACAGCGGTGCGCCCGTCACACACGGGGCAGTGCATCGACTCCGATGCCGCCCTCGATGGCGAGGATGCGGTGCAGCCGGGTGGCCACCAGCAGGCGCTGCATCTGCAGCGGTACGCCGCGCAGCACCAGACGGCGACCGCAGCGGCCGGCCCGCCGGTGGGCACCCATGATCACACCGAGGCCGGTGGCGTCCCAGGAGTCCAGTTCGGACAGGTCGAGCACCAGGTCGCCGACTCCGTCGTCGACGGCCGAGTGCAGGGCCGTACGGGCGTCCGCCGCGCTGCGGACGTCGAGGCGGCCCCCGACGACCAGCTCGGCGTGGTCGCCCCTGATGTACATATGCGCTCCCCGTTGAGTGCGGTTGGCGTCTTTCGTGACGGTGCTGTGCACCGTCTGACTCCGTGAGTGGCGGTGCGGTTGCTGCTTGTAAGCGAACCGATACCGAATTCACCCCTGAGAGTGAATCTCCGGGGTAAAGGTCGGCAGCCGGCCGCCTCAGTACTTGTAGAAGCCCTGCCCGCTCTTACGGCCGATGTCACCGGCGTCCACCATCCGGCGCATCAGCTCCGGCGGGGCGAACTTCTCGTCCTGGGACTCGGTGTAGATGTTGCCGGTGGCGTGCAGCAGGATGTCCACGCCGGTGAGGTCGGCGGTGGCGAGCGGGCCCATGGCGTGGCCGAAGCCGAGCTTGCAGGCGAGGTCGATGTCCTCGGCGGTCGCGACGCCCGACTCGTAGAGCTTGGTGGCCTCGACGACGAGGGCGGAGATGAGCCGGGTGGTGACGAAGCCGGCTACGTCGCGGTTGACGACGATGCAGGTCTTGCCGACGGACTCGGCGAACTCCCGTGCGGTGGCGAGGGTTTCGTCGCTCGTCTTGTAGCCGCGGACGAGCTCGACGAGCTGCATCATGGGCACCGGCGAGAAGAAGTGCACCCCGACGACCCGCTCGGGGCGCTCGGTGGCCGCCGCGATCTTGGTGATCGGGATGGCGGAGGTGTTGGAGGCGAGCACGGCGTCCTCGCGCACGAGCTTGTCGAGCGCGCGGAAGATCTCGTGCTTGACCTCCAGCTTCTCGAAGACGGCCTCCACGACGATGTCGGCGTCGGCGGCGGCGTCCAGGTCGGTGGTGGCGGTGATACGGGCCAGGGCCGCCTCGGCGTCGGCCGCCTCCAGCTTCCCCTTGCTCACGAACTTGTCGTACGAGGCCTTGATGCCGTCGGTGCCACGCCCCAGCGCTTCGTCGGTGACGTCACGCAGGACGACCTCCCAGCCCGCCTGCGCGGCGACCTGGGCGATACCGGACCCCATGAGACCGGCCCCGATGACGGCGAGCTTCCCTGCCACTCCGACTCCCTCTCCCGCTTTGGACGTCTGCTTCTTCGGCGGACCATAGCGCTCCGGAGCGGCTGTGTGACCGGTAAGTAACGCGCGTCACGTCTCAACTGACGGACATCACACCGGCAGCGGTACGAGGAGCCCAAAGGGGTGCTTTTGTCCGCCCCGTTCGCCCCGGAATTTCCCGGCCCGCTTCAGCACGCCCGCGCGGAGGGGCAGTTGGGGCGCGGCCGCTCCCGACCGCCCGGCAGGTCCTCGATGCCGTCGAGGAGAACGCCCAGGGGGGTGGAGCGGACGCGGGTGACGCCGCGGCCACGTCGCCCTGCTCCCGGCGACCCTCGCCCCGGCCGGCCGGACGTGCTCCCGTGCTTCGTCCCGTTCCGCCACCGGGTGGACGCGGTGCGCGACGCCTGTGCCGGCCACCACGTCACCGCCCGCCCGCTCCACGGCGTCCTCGTGGCCGTCGGCTCCGCCGCGGTGGCCGTGACGACGGGCACACGAGTGTTCCGGACGGCCGGAGCGTAACTACGCTGGCCACATGGTCAATCTGACACGCATCTACACCAGGACCGGCGACAAGGGCACCACGAGCCTCGGTGACATGAGCCGGGTGCCCAAGACGGACCTCAGGATCTCCGCGTACGCGGACACCAACGAGGCCAACGCGGTGATCGGCGCCGCGATCGCGCTGGGCGGTCTGGACGAGGCGCTCGTCCAGGTCCTCACCCGCGTGCAGAACGATCTGTTCGACGTGGGTGCGGACCTGTCGACGCCGGTGGTGGAGAACCCGGAGTTCCCGCCGCTCAGGGTCGAGCAGTTCTACGTCGACCGGCTGGAGGGCGACTGCGACCGCTTCAACGCCGAGCTCGAGAAGCTGCGCTCCTTCATCCTGCCCGGCGGCACGCCCGGCGCGGCCCTGCTGCACCAGGCGTGCACCGTCGTACGCCGGGCCGAACGCTCCACCTGGGCGGCCCTGGAGGTGCACGGCGACACGATGAACCCGCTCACCGCGACCTACCTCAACCGCCTGTCCGACCTGCTGTTCATCCTGGCCCGCACCGCGAACAAGGCCAGGGGCGACGTGCTGTGGGTGCCGGGCGGGGAACGCTGAACTCAGTTCCCGTCGCCGGCCGCGTCCCGGTCGGCGGCGGCGGCCGCGGACTCGGCGGCGTTCACCTTCTTCTCCATGTCCGCGTACCCCGAGGGCGTGCCCGCGGGTGCCGGTGACGTGGACGCGGTGGCCGGCGCGGCTCCCGGGGACGCGCCGTCGCGGTGGGCGCAGCCCGAGGTGAGGGACACCAGCACGGCGACCGCCGTGACCGCGAGCGCCGGTCCCCGGGCCCGCATCAGCCGGCCGCCTTCCCGTTGTCGTTGTCCTGGCACCACGTCCTGACGCCGGCCAGGTCCTTCTTCCGCTGCTGCAGGTTCGCCCGCAGCGAGGTGCGGAAGTCCAGGCGGTTCTGGAGGTAGGTGGCGATCTCGGTGTGGCCGGCCTTCTTGGCGTTGTCGATCCGCTTCTGCAGCCGCGCCACCGAGCCGCGGGTGCCCGCGCCGGCGTCGAGCCGCTTCAGGGCCCGGTCGATCCGCCTGTCGATCCTCGGCGCCCGCTTGCACAGCGCCTTGGCCCCGTCACCGGCCGGCTTCGCCGCGGGCGTGCCGTCGGCCGCGACCGCCACCCCCGCCGTGCCCGCCGCCAGGGCGGCCGTCACGGCGAGCCCCGCGAGCAGGGTGCGCGTCCGTCGTCGTGCGTCCATCTGCCTCTCCGTTCGCTTCCCGGGCGGCTGCTTCGTCCGCCCCTCGCGACGCAGGCTAGGGACGGTCCTTGGGGAAACTCTGTGACCGGTTTGCCCCGGCTGTGCCGATCAGCCAGTCCCGGCGGCCGGGCGGTCCGTCGCCGCCCGCGGGCAGCCGGACCTCGAAGCGTGTCCCGGTGCCGTGCGGACCGTCCGTCACGGTGACGCTCCCCCGGTGCAGCGCCGCCTGCTGGGCGACGAGGGTGAGGCCGAGGCCCGACCCGGCGCTCCGTTCGCCGCGCTGGAACCGCTCGAAGATCCGCGCGCGGTCGCCGGGAGGTACGCCAGGACCGTCGTCGTCCACGGTGATGAGGACCTGGTCGGCGTTGCCGCGCACGCCGACCCGCACCCGCGCCCGGCCCCGCGGGTCCCGGCCGTGGGCGAGGGCGTTGCCGAGCAGGTTGTCGAGCAGCAGCCTGAGGCCCGGCTCCCATGCGTGCACGGTGAGCCCGGGCGCCGCGTCCAGGGCGATACCGGCGTCCGGGGCCCGGCGGCGGGCGTCGGCGACGGCCGCGTCGGCGACCTCGGACAGGTCGACGTCCTGGAACGCCTCCGCCTCCACCAGGTCCCCGCGGCCGAGCTCGCGCAGCATCACCAGCAGGCCGAGCAGCCGGGCGTGCTCGCGCCGCAGGTCGCCGAGGACCTCGCCGCGGTCGGGCTCCGGCAGGCCGGGGTGGGCGGCGAGGATGTCCAGATTGGTGCCCATGCTCATCAGCGGGGTGCGCAGTTCGTGCGCGGCGGCGGAGGAGAAGGACCGGGCGGTGTCGAGGGCCTCGGCGGTGCGGGCCGCCTGTTCGTCGTAGCGGGAGAGCACGGTCCGTACGGTGGCGGCCAGCTCGTCCACCTCCCGCACCCCGGTGCGTTCCTCGGGGAGCCGGGCGGTGCTGGTGCGCGGGTCGAGGCCGGCGGTGCGGCGGGTGAGGCGGCGCAGCGGCCCGCTCACCCCGGTGGCCAGGCCCCAGGCGAGCAGGCCGGACAGGGGTGCGGCGAGCAGCGCGGTGAGGTACACCCGGCCCCGGACCAGGCGGAGTTGGGCGCGGTCGGCGGTGTCCGGCGAGAAGACCCAGAGCGTTCCGGAGACGGTGGCGCCCTTCAGGGGCCGGGCCAGTGCCCGCCAGCTGCGGCCGCCGCCGGAGACGGTGACGGGTCCGGCGGCCGGTGCGGGCAGGGCCACCGCGGGGCCGGGCTGGGGGCCGCCGCTGAAGACGTCGTCCGCGCCGACGACCCGTACGCCGACGTCGAGGGCCGCGCTGTACAGCTGCCGCTCCTTGGTGTCCGCGGCCTTGGGCCGGCCGTTCTCGGTGGCCCGCAGCAGGGCCCGGGCCTCCGGGGCGACGGCCACCGCCTGCCGGCGCAAGTGCTGGTCCTCGGCGCGGTGCAGGTCGCGCGCGACCAGGTTCAGCAGCAGCCAGCCGCAGGCCAGCACCAGCAGCGGAACGCAGGCGCCGACGGCGAGGCCGATGCGGGTGGAGAGTCTCACGGCGTGTCCCTGGGTTCCCTGAGGACGAATCCGACGCCGCGCACGGTGTGGATGAGCCGGCCGCCGCCCGGCGCCTCCAGCTTGCGCCGCAGATAGCTGACGAACGTGTCGACGGCGTCGGTGCGCACGTCGACGTCGTATCCCCAGACCCGTTCCAGGAGCTGGTCGCGGGTGAGGACGAGTCCGGCGTTGCGGGCGAGCACCTCCAGGAGCTCGAACTCACGCCGGGTCAGGTCCAGCGGCCTGCCGTCCCGTTCGGCGATCCGGGCGGCCGGGTCGATCAGCAGGCCCGCCACCCGTAGCACGTCGTGGGCCGCCGGCGGCCTGCGGCGCAGCAGGGCGCGCAGCCGCAGCACCAGTTCCTGCAGGGCGAAGGGCTTGACCAGGTAGTCGTCGCCGCCCGCCTGGAGCCCGGCGATCCGGTCGGCGGTCTCGTCGAGCGCGGAGAGCATGAGTACCGGCAGGTCCCGGCCCGCGCGGCGGAGCCGGGCGCACACCTCGATGCCGCTCATGCCGGGCATCGACACGTCGAGCACGACGACGTCGGGCGGCGCGTCCTCGATCGCCGCCAGGGCCGCCGGCCCGTCGCCGGCGGTCCGCACCGCGAAGCCGCTCAGCCTGAGCCCCCGTTCCAGCGAGCGCCGGATCGCGGCGTCGTCGTCCACCACCAGCACCGCGCCGGGACACACCGTGTCACTCATGCGCCCTCCTCGTCGCCGGGCCAGCGTACGGCCCTCGGCGCAACGCGTCACAGGCGCCCACGGCTGAGCCGGCGGCGGCCGCCCGCCGGGCGTCGGCGAGGCCGTCGTAAACGAAAGGTGTAGTCCCGGACCGTTCCCGGGGAGCAGGCGAGGGGGCAGGAGGCCGTGTTGGATGGGGACATGACCGTACGACCGTCCCGCCCGCACCGGTTCGACGTGTGTCTCGCGGCCGGCGGGCTGGTGGGCGGGGTCGCCCTGTGGGCGCTCGGTCTGCACGCCTCGGGCAGCGGGGTGCTGGGGGCAGCCTGGGGGCTGATCCCGCTGACCGTGATGGCGGGCCTGGAGCTGCTGCGCAGGACGCGGCCCCAGCCGGCGCTGGTCGTCGGCACCTTCGTGCTCGCGTTCGACATGTTCACGCCCGGCAACGCGGCGACGATCCTGATGTTCACCGACCTCGCCTACGCGGCCGTGCTGTACGGCTCACCGGCCGCCGCCCGCCGTATCCCGGTCACCACCGGTGCGGTCAGCCTCGCCGTGACGCTCGCCTTCCTGATCTGGTGGCGCGAGCCCCAGGCGCTGCTCGTCGGCCTCGGTTCCGCCGTGGTCTCCTTCGGCCCGGCCGCCACCGGCGCGCTGGTGCGCGACCACCGCGAGGCCGCCGAGGCCGCCCGGCTGCGGGCCGAACAGACCGCGCTGCTCGCGGAGATGGACCGGACGCAGGCGGTCACCGCCGAACGCGCCCGCATGGCCCGCGAACTGCACGACATGGTCGCCAACCACCTTTCCGCGATCGCCATCCACTCCACGGCCGCGCTGTCCCTCGACGATCCGGACACCTCCCGCGAGGCCCTGGCCGTCATCCGGCACAACAGCGTCGACGGGCTGGCCGAGATGCGGCGGCTGATCGGCATCCTGCGGGACAGCAGCGGTGACGTCGAGCCGTCGGCCACCCCGACCCTGGACGGCCTGGCCACCCTGGTCGCGGGCGCCCGCGCCAACGGCCTGGACGTCACCCTCGACGCCGGCCACGGCCCGGTGCCCTCGCCCGTCGAGCTGGCCGCCTACCGGATCGTGCAGGAGTCGCTGACCAACGCCCTGAAGCACGCGGCGAAGGGGCGCGTCGACGTCGTCCTGCGGCAGGCGGAGGGCACCCTGCGGGTCCGGGTGACCAGCCCCTACCGGCCCGGTGACACACCCCGCGCCCCCGGCTCGGGCGCCGGGCTCACCGGGATGCGGGAGCGGGCCGCGCTGCTCGGCGGCAGTCTGGCCGCCGGGCCCGACGGCGCCCGGTGGACCGTACGCGCCGCGCTTCCGCTCACCGAAGGAGAGGTCCCCGCATGATCCGTGTCCTGGTCGCCGAGGACCAGTCCGCCGTACGCGCCGGACTGGTCCTGATCCTGCGCAGCGCGCCCGGCGTCGAGGTGGCCGGCGAGGCGGCGGACGGGGAGGGGGCGGTGGAGCTGGCACGGGAGCTGCGGCCGGACGTGGTCCTGATGGACGTCCAGATGCCGCGTCTGGACGGAGTGTCGGCGACCCGGCAGATCGTCGAGGAACGGCTCGCGGACGTCCTCGTGCTGACCACCTTCGACCTGGACGAGTACGTGTTCGGGGCGCTGCGGGCGGGGGCGTCGGGGTTCCTGCTGAAGAACACGGAGGCGAAGGACCTGATCGACGCCGTGCGGACGGTGGCGCGGGGCGAGGGGACGATCGCGCCGGCCGTGACCCGGCGGCTGATCGCCGAGTTCGCCGCGGGTCCCGGGCGGGGGACGAGGACGGACCCGGCCGTGATCGAGGGCCTGACCCGGCGCGAGCGCGAGGTGCTGTGCTGCCTCGGCGAGGGCCTGTCCAACGCGGAGATCGGGGCCCGGCTGGCCATGGCCGAGGGCACGGTGAAGACGCACGTCAGCCGGCTGCTGGGCAAGCTGGGCCTGCGCAGCCGGGTCCAAGCGGCCGTTCTGGCCCAGGAGTTGGGGATCTAGCGGGCGTGCAGAGGAGTGGTCCAGACCTATTGACCGATGGTCCAGACCTTTCTACTCTCGCAGCACCGTGGGCGTGAAGGCTCAGTCATGCCCCTGACACCCCCATCACCGAGGGAGGCGCAGCATGCGCTTCAGACACAGAGCCGCGGCAGGGTTCGCGACCCTGTTGCTCCCCCTGGCCGGCCTGGTCGGTCTCGCGAGCCCCGCCCAGGCCGCGGGCACCGCCACCGCCACCTACGCCAAGACCAGCGACTGGGGCACCGGCTTCGGCGGTCAGTGGACCATCAAGAACACCGGTACCACCAGCATCAGTTCCTGGACCGTCGAATGGGACTTCCCCTCCGGCACGTCCGTCACCTCCGCCTGGGACGCGGACGTGACCAGCTCCGGCACCCACTGGACCGCCAGGAACAAGTCCTACGACGGCACCATCGCCCCCGGCGGCTCCGTCTCCTTCGGCTTCAACGGCGCGGGATCGGGCTCACCGAGCAACTGCAGGCTCAACGGCGACAGTTGTGACGGCACCACCGTCCCGGGCGACGCGCCCCCGAGCGCCCCCGGCACACCGACCGCCTCCGGCGTCACCGACACCTCGGTGAAGCTCTCCTGGGGCGCGGCCACCGACGACAAGGGCGTCAAGAACTACGACGTCCTGCGCGACGGCAAGGTCGTCGGCACGGTGACGACCACCTCGTACACCGACACCGGCCTGACCGCCGGCACCGACTACTCCTACACCGTGCAGGCCCGGGACACCGCGGACCAGACCGGGCCGGTCAGCGGCGCGGTCGCCGTGCACACCACCGGCGGCGGTACCACTCCCCCGCCCGCCGGCGGCAAGGTGAAGCTCGGCTACTTCACCGAATGGGGCATCTACGGCCGCAACTACAACGTCAAGAACCTGGTCACCTCCGGCTCCGCGTCGAAGATCACGCACATCAACTACGCCTTCGGCAACGTCACCGGCGGCAAGTGCGCGATCGGCGACTCCTACGCCGACTACGACAAGGCGTTCACCGCCGACCAGTCGGTCAGCGGCGCCGCCGACACCTGGGACCAGCCGCTGCGCGGCAACTTCAACCAGCTGCGCGAGCTGAAGGCCAAGTACCCGAACCTGAAGGTGCTGTGGTCCTTCGGCGGCTGGACCTGGTCCGGCGGCTTCGCGGACGCGGCCAAGGACCCGGCGGCCTTCGCCCAGTCCTGCTACGACCTCGTCAACGACCCGCGCTGGGCGGACGTGTTCGACGGCATCGACATCGACTGGGAGTACCCGAACGCCTGCGGCCTGTCCTGCGACACCAGCGGGGCCGCGGCCTTCAGGAACGTGATGGCCGCGCTGCGCGCCAAGTTCGGCGGCGGCAAGCTGGTCACCGCCGCGGTTACCGCCGACGGCTCGGCCGGCGGCAAGATCGAGTCCGCCGACTACGCCGGCGCCGCCCAGTACGTCGACTGGTACAACGTGATGACGTACGACTTCTTCGGCGCCTGGGACGCCCAGGGCCCCACGGCCCCGCACTCCCCGCTCACCTCGTACTCCGGCATCCCGAAGGCGGGCTTCACCACCGCCGACGCGATCGCCAAGTACAAGGCGACCGGCGTCCCCGCGAGCAAGCTGCTCATCGGCATCGGCTTCTACGGCCGCGGCTGGACCGGCGTCACCCAGGACGCCCCGGGCGGCACGGCCACGGGCCCGGCGGCCGGCACCTACGAGCAGGGCATCGAGGACTACAAGGTGCTCAAGACGTCCTGCCCGGTCACCGGCACCGTCGCGGGCACGGCGTACGCGCACTGCGGCAGCAACTGGTGGTCCTACGACACCCCGTCGACGATCGCCGGGAAGATGAGCTGGGCCAAGTCCCAGGGTCTGGGCGGCGCGTTCTTCTGGGAGTTCAGCGGCGACACCGGCAACGGCGAACTGGTGAACGCGATCAGCAGCAACCTGTAAGCGAGCGGTTCCCGCTCAGAGCCGCATTCGCTCCCCTCGGCTCCGGCTGGGGGAGAGTGAATGCGGCTACGCCACATTCACTCGCTGTCCGGGCGGGGCTGCCTCCAGCCACGCGAGAAACCCGGTCAGCGCGTCTTCGCTCATGGCGAGTTCGAGGCGCGTGCCCCGGTGGGCGCAGGCGAGCACCACCGCGTCGGACAGCAGCGCCAGTTCCTCCTCGCCCTCGGGCAGCCGGCGGCCGGCCACCTCGATCTGCGCGCGTTCCAGGGTGCGGCGGGGGCGGAGGGCGTAGGAGAAGACCCGGTACCACTCGATGCGGTCGCCGTTGTAGCGGGCGACGCCGTAGCTCCAGCCCTTCCCGTTGACGTCCGGTTTCTCGGGCACGTCCCAGCGCAGCGAGCAGTCAAAGGTCCCGCCGGAGCGCTGGATCAGCCTGCGCCGCAGACCGAACAGGAACAGTCCCACCACCACGAGCGCGACCACGATCCCGCACACAGTCAGAGCGAGGACCATCGGCACCGACCTCCTCGTCTCCTAGGAACTGCTTCTGTTACTGAGTAATGAAACGGAAAAAACACCCACATCTGCCTCAGCCGCGACCGGCACCGGATTACTCCGGGCCGACCGCGGCTGAGTGATGTCATACAGCGCTCCCCCAGAGCCTAGAGGGCCTGGGAGGTGCCTCCGGTCATCGCGCCGACGCCGCGCGGAGGCGGACGTCCGCGCGACGCTCGGCGGCGGCGTCGCCCTCCGCCTTCGCGCGCTCCAGATCCCGCTCCGTGCGCTGGACATCGATCTCGTCCGACAGCTCGGCGATCTCGGCCAGCAGCGACAGCTTGTTGTCGGCGAACGAGATGAAACCGCCGTGCACCGCGGCGACGACCGTTCCACCATCACTCGTACGGATGGTCACCGGGCCCGACTCCAGCACACCGAGCAGCGGCTGGTGACCGGGCATGACGCCGATGTCGCCGGACGTGGTGCGCGCGACGACCAGGGTGGCCTCGCCGGACCAGACCTGGCGGTCCGCGGCGACCAGCTCGACGTGCAGCTCAGCAGCCAAGGGTGGCTCCTCGGGTCACCACCCGGCGGTTCTGCCGGGTGTTGGGGTCAATTCTAGTGGGCGTGAAGGAGGGGGCGGGACGGACCCGCCCCCTCACGACTCAGGCGGTCGCCGGAGTCAGGAGACGCCCAGCTCCTTGGCGTTCTGCTTGAGGTCCTCGAGACCACCGCACATGAAGAACGCCTGCTCGGGGAAGTGGTCGTACTCACCGTCGCAGATCGCGTTGAACGCGGTGATCGACTCGTCGAGCGGCACGTCCGAGCCGTCCACGCCGGTGAACTGCTTGGCGACGTGGGTGTTCTGGGACAGGAAGCGCTCCACACGACGGGCACGGTGGACGACGAGCTTGTCCTCCTCGCCGAGTTCGTCGATACCGAGGATCGCGATGATGTCCTGGAGGTCCTTGTACTTCTGCAGGATCGTCTTCACGCGCATGGCCGCGTTGTAGTGATCCGCGGCGATGTAGCGCGGGTCCAGGATCCGGGACGTGGAGTCCAGCGGGTCCACGGCCGGGTAGATGCCCTTCTCGGAGATCGGACGGGACAGAACCGTCGTCGCGTCGAGGTGGGCGAAGGTGGTGGCCGGGGCCGGGTCGGTCAGGTCGTCGGCGGGGACGTAGATCGCCTGCATCGAGGTGATCGAGTGACCGCGGGTCGACGTGATGCGCTCCTGGAGGAGGCCCATCTCGTCGGCCAGGTTCGGCTGGTAGCCCACCGCGGACGGCATGCGGCCGAGCAGGGTGGAGACCTCGGAACCGGCCTGCGTGAAGCGGAAGATGTTGTCGATGAAGAACAGCACGTCCTGCTTCTGGACGTCACGGAAGTACTCGGCCATGGTGAGGCCGGCCAGCGCGACGCGCAGACGGGTGCCCGGGGGCTCGTCCATCTGACCGAAGACCAGGGCGGTCTTGTCGATGACGCCCGAGTCGCTCATTTCCTCGATGAGGTCGTTGCCCTCACGGGTGCGCTCACCGACACCGGCGAACACGGAGACACCGTCGTGGTTGTTGGCGACGCGGTAGATCATCTCCTGGATGAGCACCGTCTTGCCGACGCCGGCACCGCCGAACAGACCGATCTTTCCACCCTTGACGTACGGGGTGAGAAGGTCGATGACCTTGACGCCGGTCTCGAACATCTCGGTCTTCGACTCGAGCTCGTCGAAGTTCGGGGCCTTGCGGTGGATGCCCCAGCGCTCGCCCTCGTACTGCTCGTCGACGTTCAGCACCTCACCGAGGGTGTTGAACACCTTGCCCTTGGTGAAGTCGCCGACCGGCACCGTGATGGAGTTGCCGGTGTCGGTGACCGCGGCCTGGCGGACCAGACCGTCGGTGGGCTGCATGGAGATGGTGCGGACCAGGCCGTCACCCAGGTGCTGGGCGACCTCCAGGGTCAGCGTCTTCTTCTCGCCGGCGTTGGCCGGGTCGGCCACCTCGACGTGAAGGGCGTTGTAGATGTCCGGCATCGCGTCGACGGGGAACTCCACGTCGACGACCGGGCCGATGACCCGGGCGACGCGGCCCGTAGCCGTCGCGGTCTCAACAGTGGTGGTCATTATCGGTCACTCCCCGCGGTCGCGTCGGCCAGGGCGCTCGCGCCACCGACGATCTCGCTGATTTCCTGGGTGATTTCGGCCTGGCGGGCCGCGTTGGCAAGCCGGGAGAGCGTGTTGATCAGCTCGCCCGCGTTGTCGGTGGCCGACTTCATCGCGCGCCGCGTGGCGGCGTGCTTCGAGGCGGCCGACTGGAGCAGCGCGTTGTAGATACGGCTCTCCACGTAGCGCGGCAGCAGGGCGTCGAGGACGTCCTCCGCCGAGGGCTCGAAGTCGTACAGCGGCAGGATCTCGCCCTGCTGCTTCGTCTCCTGCACGACCTCTTCGAGGCGCAGCGGAAGCAGGCGTGCGTCGAGCGCCGTCTGCGTCATCATCGAGACGAACTCGGTGAAGACGATGTGGAGTTCGTCCACACCACCCTCGGCCGTCTCCTTCTCGATGGCCTCGATCAGGGGCGCCGCGACCTTCTTGGCGTCCGCGTACGACGGCTCGTCGGTGAAGCCCGTCCACGACTCCGCGATCTTGCGCTCACGGAAGTTGTAGTGGGCGACGCCGCGCCGGCCGACGATGTACGTGTCGACCTGCTTGCCCTCGCCCTCCAGGCGCGCGGTCAGCTGCTCCGCCGCCTTGATGGAGTTGGAGTTGAAGGCGCCGGCCAGACCGCGGTCGCTCGTGAGGAGCAGGATCGCGGCACGGGTCGGGTTCTCCGTCTCCGTGGTGAGCGGGTGCTTGGTGTTCGAACCCGTACCGACCGCCGTGACCGCGCGGGTCAGTTCCTGCGCGTACGGCGTGGAGGCCACCACCTTGCGCTGCGCCTTGACGACGCGCGAGGCGGCGATCATCTCCATCGCCTTGGTGATCTTCTTGGTCGCGCTGACGGATCGGATGCGACGCTTGTAGACCCGGAGCTGGGCTCCCATGAGTCAGGTCCCTTCCTTACGTCACTTGGCGGCAGCGGCAGGAACGTCCTCGCCGAGCAGCTTGCCGTCCGAGGTCTCGAACTGCTTCTTGAACTCGGCCACCGCGTCGTCGATCGCCTGGATCGTGTCGTCGGACATCTTGGCGCCCTCCTTGATGGAGGTCATCAGGCCCTGGTGCTTCCGGTGCAGGAAGTCGATCAGTTCCTTCTCGAAGCGACGGATGTCGGCGACCGGGACGTCGTCCATGCGGCCGTTGGTGCCGGCCCAGACGGAGACGACCTGGTCCTCGGTGGCCATCGGCTGGTACTGGTCCTGCTTCAGCAGCTCGACCATGCGCGAACCGCGCTCCAGCTGCGCCTTCGAGGCCGCGTCCAGGTCGGAACCGAAGGCGGCGAACGCCTCCAGCTCACGGAACTGGGCGAGGTCGACACGGAGGCGGCCGGAGACCTGGCGCATCGCCTTGTGCTGGGCGGAACCACCGACTCGGGAGACGGAGATACCGACGTTCAGCGCGGGACGCTGACCGGCGTTGAACAGGTCCGACTCCAGGAAGCACTGGCCGTCGGTGATGGAGATGACGTTGGTCGGGATGAACGCCGAGACGTCGTTGGCCTTGGTCTCGACGATCGGCAGACCGGTCATCGAACCGGCACCCATGTCGTCGGAGAGCTTGGCGCAGCGCTCCAGCAGACGGGAGTGCAGGTAGAAGACGTCACCCGGGTAGGCCTCACGGCCCGGCGGGCGGCGCAGCAGCAGGGACACGGCGCGGTAGGCGTCGGCCTGCTTCGAGAGGTCGTCGAAGATGATGAGGACGTGCTTCCCCTCGTACATCCACTGCTGGCCGATGGCCGAACCGGTGTACGGCGCCAGGTACTTGAAGCCGGCCGGGTCGGACGCCGGGGCGGCGACGATGGTCGTGTACTCCAGCGCGCCGTTCTCCTCCAGCGCGCGGCGCACGCCGGCGATGGTGGAGCCCTTCTGGCCGATGGCGACGTAGATGCAGCGGACCTGCTTCTTCGGGTCGCCGGTGCGCCAGTTGTCGCGCTGGTTGATGATCGTGTCGACGGCCAGGGCGGTCTTGCCGGTCTGGCGGTCACCGATGATCAGCTGACGCTGGCCACGGCCGATCGGGGTCATGGCGTCGACGGCCTTGTAGCCGGTCTCCATCGGCTCGTGCACCGACTTGCGCTGCATGACCGTGGGGGCCTGCAGTTCCAGCGCACGGCGGCCGGACGTCTCGATCTCGCCGAGGCCGTCGATCGGGTTGCCGAGCGGGTCGACGACACGGCCGAGGTAGCCCTCGCCGACCGCCACGGAGAGCACCTCACCGGTGCGCTGCACCGGCTGCCCCTCCTCGATGCCGCTGAACTCACCGAGGACGATGGCACCGATCTCGCGCTCCTCGAGGTTGAGGGCGAGGCCGAGGGTGCCGTCCTCGAACTTCAGCAGTTCGTTGGCCATGGCCGAGGGCAGGCCCTCGACCTTCGCGATGCCGTCGCCGGCAAGGGTGACCGTACCGACCTCCTCGCGCGAGGCCGCGTCCGGCTTGTACGACTGGACAAAGTTCTCCAGCGCGTCCCGGATCTCCTCCGGCCGGATCGTGAGCTCCGCCATCTGGGTTCCCTGCTCTCCTTGTTGGGCCCGAAGTTTCACTTGGGGGGATGGGGACTCCCCCCTGAAAGAGGTGAATCCTCTGCACGGCCCAACCAGGGCCGTAATTGCGTACTGCTTTTCTCGAGATGTCGAGTTGCTGCTAGCTCGCCATGCGGCGGGCGGCCTCGTCCAGCCGGTCCGCGAGGGAGCCGTTGATGACCTCGTCACCGACCTGCACCCGGATCCCGCCGACAACCTCGGGGTCCACGTCCAGGTTGAGGTGCATCCGGCGGCCGTAGAGCTTCGCCAAGGCCTCGCCCAGGCGCTGCTTCTGCGGGTCGCTCAGCGGCACCGCCGAGGTGACGATCGCCACCAGCCGGTCCCGGCGCTCGGCGGCGAGCTTGGACAGGGACTCCAGTCCCGCTTCCAGGCTACGTCCACGCGGCGCGGTCACGAGGCGGACGACCAGACGCTCGGTGGCGGGCTTGGCCCGTCCGCCCAGCAGCCGGTGCAGCAGCTCGGTCTTGGCCTGGCCGCTCGCGGAGCGGTCGGTCAGCGCGGCGCGCAGCTCGGTGCTCGAGGAGACGATCCGGCCGAACCGGAACAGCTCGTCCTCGACCTCGTCGAGGGTGCCCTGCTTCTCCGCGGCCGTGAGGTCGGCGATGTCCGCCAGCTCCTCCAGCGCGTCGACCAGGTCGCGGGACTGCGACCAGCGGGTACGGGCCATCCCCGACACCAGGTCGGCGGCGGCACCGCTGACCTGGGCGCCGAGCAGGCGCTGAACGAGCTCCGCCTTGGCCTCTGCGGGCTGGGCCGGGTCGGTGAGGACCCGGCGCAGGCCGGCCTCGCGGTCGAGCAGCGCGGTGACGGCCGCCAGCTCGTCGGCGAGCGTGGTCGCGTCCACGGACGTGGAGTCCGTCAGCGCGTCCAGACGCTCCCGTGCGGCTGCCAGGGCCTCGCGGCTCGCTCCGTTCATCGCGTGGCCTCGGCCTTCTCCTCGAGCTCGTCGAGGAAGCGGTCGATCACACGGCTCTGGCGGGCGTGGTCCTCGAGGGACTCGCCGACGAGCTTGCCGGCCAGGTCGGTGGCGAGCTTGCCGACGTCCTGACGCAGCGCGGACGCGGCGGCCTTGCGGTCCGCCTCGATCTGGGCGTGACCGGCGGTGACGATCTCCTCGCGCTGCCGCTGGCCCTCGGCCCGCATCTCGGCGATGAGCGCGGCACCCTGCTCCTGCGCCTCCTGGCGCAGGCGGGCGGCCTCGTGCCGGGCCTCGGCGAGCTGGGCCCTGTACTGCTCAAGGACGCTCGCGGCCTCGACCTTCATGGCCTCGGCCTCTTCGATACCGCCTTCGATCGCCGCGCGGCGCTCCTCCAGAACCTTGTTGATGTTCGGAAGCAGCTTCTTCCAGAAGAAGAAGAACACGATGGCGAAGGCGATGGTGCCGACGACCAGCTCGGGCCACTCGGGAACGAGCGGGTTGCCGCCCTTCTCCGGAGCCGCCAGCTGTACCAGGTTGGCGATCACATCAGTGCCTTTCGTCGATGCGTGTCGGTGGGGAAGTTCTTACTTCACACCGAACACGAACGGCATGACGATGCCGATGAGGGCGAGCGCCTCACAGAAGGCGAAGCCCAGGATCTGGTTGGCACGGATCAGGCCGGCGGCCTCGGGCTGGCGGGCGAGGGCCTGGGTGCCGTTGCCGAAGATGATGCCGACGCCGATGCCGGGGCCGATAGCCGAGAGGCCGTAACCGACGGAACCGATGGAACCGGAGACAGCGGCGAGGGTCTCAGTGGCAGCCATGCTGAATCTTCCTTCTCTTTACGGACCGGTGGGGGTTGGCCACCGGACGACCAGGGGGTGGGTGGGGGCTCAGTGGTGCTCGGCGAGAGCGCCCTGAATGTAGGAGCAGGCCAGCAGTACGAAGACGTACGCCTGGACGGCCTGGACGAAAAGCTCGAAGCAGATCATGGCCATCGTCATCACGAAGGAGACGCCGGCGGCCGGGACCATCCAGCTGTTCAGCAGGTACCAGGAGGCGACGGTGAACATCACCAGCATCAGGTGACCGGCGAACATGTTGGCGAACAGTCGCACCGCGTGGGTGAACGGGCGGACGAGGAGGTTCGAGAAGAACTCGATGACCATGACGAGCGGGAGCACCCCACCCAGCGTCTTGTCGTAGCCCGTGATGTTCTTGAAGAAGCCCACGAAGCCGTGACGCTTGAAGGTCAGCCCGACCCACAGGATCCAGACGATCGCGGCCATGACCATCGGGTAGGCGATGATCGAGCCCACCGGGATCTGCGCCAGCGGGATCACGGACCAGACGTTCATGATCCAGACGAAGAAGAAGATGGAGACCATGAGCGGTACCCACTTCTCGCCCTCGCGCTTGCCGAGGGTCTCGTACACGATGCCGCGGCGCACGAAGTCGTAGCCGGCCTCGGCGACCATCTGCAGCTTGCCGGGAACGACCCTGGCCTTGCCGAAGGCCGCCGTGAAGAAGGCGACGATCAGCGCGGTGGTGATGAGCGCGAGCAGCATCACCTTGTTGAAGTCGAAGCCCCCGACCGTGGCGATCGGCTTGAACAGGAAGGAGTGCAGGCCCGGAGCCGGAAAGCCACACCCGTTGTCGGACATGATCCGACAACTCCAGTCGAAGGCGAGCTGGGTCTTGTCAGCACTCACCGCGGGCTCCTTCGGCGTGACGCATAGGTACGGCAACCTCGTTGTGTCGGCGCGGCGCATGACCGCGGATCGGCACCGGACTGGTGATACGGATGTGGGGGCGGCTGAGGGGCATCGAGCCTCGCGATCGAGCAGGCGTCAGCTCGGATGCCCGCGCCCGCGATGCCGCAGTTGGCACCGGACGATAGCAGGAGATCTCACGGCCCTTTATCTCGCCCCTACCCCTCACGACGACGGCCCCGTCTTCTCGTGCTTCTCACTCTTCGCGGAGTCCGGGTCGACGTAGAAGATCTTGGCCTTCATGTGGGCGCGCGCCTGCGCGGCCATCCACACGACGGTCGTGACGACCAGCGACAAGGCGAACGCCTTCGGGTTGAAGAGAGAGGTGCCCTTGAAGACGGCGACGAAGATGAAGAGCAGAAGCAGCTGGGCCATGTAGAGCATCAGGCCCATTGCCTGGAACAGCTGCGGGAGCGTTTTTGCCGTCCACTGCAGCACGTAGAGGCCGATTCCCATGAACAGGACGGCCAGCGCCGCGCCGAGGGCCGCGCCGAGCGCACCTTTGCCCCCGGCGACCGCGGCGCTCACGGCGACGGCGATCACGCCGGCGGCCGCTGCGGGCACAGCGATCTGCAAGAGGTTCCGGGCGTCATTGGACGGCATGGCGGCAACTCCGCTTTCACAGGGGGCAGGGTGTCGTCATGGACGAGCGTAGTCCCGGGCTGAGTGATCGAGACCTCACACCAATGGACCGTCGCACTACGGTCCTTCGGTTCTATCCCGGGTTCTCGTGAACCGTATCACAAACTATTTGATGAGGTCTTTACCTGGTAGCTGTGCTTGCTGTCACACATGAGAGTGACAGCGCACGTCTGTGCAAAAACCGGGGTGCCTTGTCTGGTATTGGGGGGCTTTACTCCCCCACGAGTTGGCAATGCTCTAGTCAGATTCTTACCTTGTGCGTCTCAGTCCCGGTCAAGGAAACGCGAACGGGCGCTGAGCGCGGTCGACCCGTTGACGCGGGGCGCCCCGGCCGCGACGGGCGTGCGCTCCTCGGCCTCCTCGGCCGGTTCGGGGCCCGCGGCAGCCGTCCCGGCCGGCTCCACGGCCGCCCGGCGCCCCCTGCGGTAGCGCGGCGGCACGAAGTACTGGGCCCAGGCCGGCACCCGCGGCGTGAAGCGCGGGAGCAGCAGCAGGACCAGGCCGACCGCGCTGAGGAAGACGACCCCGAGCACGATCCACATGGACGCCGAGTTGACCGAGTACGCGAGCGCCCCGAAGCCGATCAGCGCCGACCAGAAGTACATGATCAGCACGGCCCGGCTGTGCGAGTGGCCGATCTCCAGCAGGCGGTGGTGCAGATGGCCCCGGTCGGCGGCGAACGGGGACTGGCCCCGCCAGGTGCGGCGGACGATCGCCAGCACCAGGTCGGCCGCGGGCACCGCGATGATCGTGAGCGGCATCAGGAGCGGGATGTAGACCGGCACCATCTGGTGCACGGTGTTGCGCTCGGAACCGGAGAACAGCTTCATCACGTCCGGGTCCACCTGACCCGTGATCGAGATCGCGCCGGCGGCCAGCACCAGGCCGATCAGCATGGAGCCGGAGTCGCCCATGAAGATCCGCGCCGGGTGCATGTTGTGCGGCAGGAAACCCAGGCACATGCCCATCAGGATCACCGCGAAGAGGGTGGCGGGGGCCGCGGCCTCGATGTTGTAGCCGAACCAGATGCGGTAGGCGTACAGGAAGAACGCGCAGGCGGCGATGCCCACCATGCCGGCCGCGAGCCCGTCCAGCCCGTCGACGAAGTTCACCGCGTTGATGGTGATGACGACCAGCGCCACCGTCAGCAGGGTGCCCTGCCACTGGGTCAGGGCCACCGTGCCGACACCGGGCACCGGCAGCCACAGGATGGTGAGGCCCTGCATGACCATCACGCCCGCGGCGATCATCTGCCCGCCGAGCTTGATCAGGGCGTCGATCTCGAACTTGTCGTCCAGCACGCCGATCAGCCAGATCAGCGCGGCCCCGGAGAGCAGCGCCCGGGGCTCGTTGGACTTGTCGAAGACCCAGCTGAGGTTGGTCAGGTGGTCGGCGGCCAGCAGGCCCGCGCACAGACCGAAGAACATGGCGATACCGCCGAGGCGCGGAGTGGGCTCCCGGTGCACGTCCCGGGCCCGGATCTCCGGCATCGCCCCCGCCACGATCGCGAACTTCCGCACCGGCCCTGTCAGCAGGTACGTCACCGCGGCCGTGATGCAGAGCGTCAGCAGGTATTCACGCACGGGCTTCCCCACAGGTCTCGCTGGGCCATCACAGCCTCACAGCCTAGCGGCGGACGTATATGGATGGGGACTTCCGGGTAGGCAGGATGGTTGCATGTGTGGCTGTGCGCCACGGCGCGCAACCGGATGTACGGATTAACCGCCTACCCCGTTTCAGCCGGGATACGGCGGGAAGCCGGCGGCCAGCGCGCGTACCTCCTCCCGGGCCCCGGCCGGGTCCCGCTGCCCCCGCAGCACGCCGGCGAGCAGCGCCGCGATCCGTACCATCTCCGGTTCGCCCATGCCCTGCGTGGTCACCGCCGCGGTGCCCAGGCGCAGGCCGCGGCCGTCGCCGTGCGGCAGCGCGCAGCAGTCCAGGACCAGCCCGGCGGCGGCGAGCCGGCCGCGCGCGGTGCGGCCGTCCACACCGAGCGGGGCCGGGTCGGCGGTGATCAGATGGGTGTCGGTGCCCCCGGTGGTCACGGTGAGCCCCTCGGCGGCCAGATGACCGGCCAGCACCCTGGCGTTGGCGACCACCTGGTGGGCGTACGCGGCGAACGCCGGTGTCGCCGCCTCGCCGAACGCGACGGCCTTGGCGGCGATGGTGTGCATCTGCGCACCGCCCTGGGTGAACGGGAACACGGCCCGGTCGACCCGCTCTGCCAGTTCGCTCCCGCAGAGGATCATGCCGCCGCGCGGACCGCGCAGCACCTTGTGCGTGGTCGCGCACACGATGTCGGCGTACGGCACCGGATTCGGCGCCGCTCCCCCGGCGACCAGTCCGATGGGGTGCGAGGCGTCCGCGATCAGATAGGCGCCGGCCTCGTCGGCGACCTCGCGGAAGAAGGCATGGTCGAGGTGGCGGGGATAGGCGATCGAGCCGCACACGATCGCCTTCGGCCGGTGGTTGCGGGCCAGGTGACGCACCTGGTCGTGGTCGATGAGCCCGGTCTCGGCGTCGACGCCGTAGCCGACGAAGTCGAACCAGCGGCCGGAGAAGTTGGCCGGCGAGCCGTGGGTCAGGTGACCGCCGTAGGGCAGGCCGAGGGCGAGGACGGTGTCACCGGGGCGCAGCAGGGCCGCGTAGGCGGCCAGGACGGCCGAGGAGCCCGAGTGGGGCTGGACGTTGGCGTGCTGGGCCCCGAACAGCGCCTTGGCCCGTTCGACGGCGAGGCGCTCGGCGACGTCGACGATCTCGCAGCCGCCGTGGTGCCGGGCGCCGGGGTAGCCCTCGGCGTACTTGTTGGCGAGCGGCGAGCCGAGGGCCGCGAGCACTGCTGGCGAGGTGAAGTTCTCGGCGGCGATCAGCTGGAGCGTCGTCGACTGCCGGTCGAGCTCGGCGAACAGGATGTCGGCGAGCTCGGGGTCCTGCTGCCGCAGGACGTCGGTCTCAAGAGCAGGGGTGACCGCCATGGTGGGCTCCCGGGCGTCGACGGGGACGTAGGTCCAATGTAGGCCGGGGACGCCTGGGACGCCGGGTATTGGCGACGCGCCGGAGACCGTGCCCCCGAAGGGCGCAGCGCGTCCCTACATCCGCGCCGGAACCCCCGTCAGGGCGGTCACGACCGGGTCCAGCGCGTCCCGTATCTCGTCGCCGATCGACCGGAAGAAGGTCAGCGGGGCGCCGTAGGGGTCGTACACCTCGTCCGCCTCGGCGGTCGGGGCCAGCAGCCACCCGCGCAGCGCCGCGGCCGCACGCACCAGCGCACGGGCGCGCGTGACCACACCGTCCTCCAGGGGAGGCAGCGTGGCCGGGTCTATCGCCCGGACGAGCCGGGTGAACTCCTTCAGCGTGAAGGTGCGCAGGCCCGCCGAGTGGCCCATGGAGATGACCTGGGCGCGGTGGTCACGGGTGGCGGTCAGCACCAGGTCGGCCATGATGACGTGCTCGTCCAGCAGTTCCCGCCCGGTGAACCCGGAGGCGTCCGCGCCGAAGTCGGCCAGCACGGTCTCCGCGTTGGCCTCCATCGGCGCGCCCTCGTGGCCCCAGGTGCCCGCGCTCTCCACGATCAGCCCGCCGCCGAGCACGCCGAGCCGCTCGGCGACGAAATGCCGGGTCAGCCGCTCGGTGATGGGCGAGCGGCACACGTTGCCGGTGCTGACATGGAGGATGCGGAAGGTGTCGCGCGGAAAACCGAACGTGGTGGTCTCCTCCGCGACACGCTCCCCGATGCCTATGCCACGCCCCGCTTCAGGGGCCGTCAATTCGCCACCTCGAGGTCGGGTACGACCTTGCGCAGCTCGTCCGGGGAGATCGCGCCCTCGCGCAGCAGCAGCGGCACCTCGCGGGAGACGTCCACGATGGACGACGGCACGTTGCCCGGGGTCGGGCCGCCGTCGAGGTAGACGGAGACGGAGTCGCCCAGCATGTCCTGGGCGGCGTCGCAGGTCTCCGGCGCCGGGTGCCCGGTGAGGTTGGCGGAGGACACGGCCATCGGGCCGACCTCGGTGAGCAGCTCGATGGCGACGGGGTGCAGCGGCATGCGCACGGCGACCGTGCCCCGGGTGTCGCCGAGGTCCCACTGCAGGGACGGCTGGTGCCGGGCGACGAGCGTGAGGGCGCCCGGCCAGAACGCGTCGACCAGTTCCCAGGCCAGCTCGGAGAAGTCCGTGACGAGGCCGTGCAGGGTGTTCGGAGAGCCGATGAGCACGGGCGTGGGCATGTTGCGGCCCCGGCCCTTGGCACCCAGCAGGTCGGCGACGGCCTCGGAGGAGAACGCGTCGGCGCCGATGCCGTACACGGTGTCGGTCGGGAGCACCACCAGCTCGCCCCGGCGGACGGCGGACGCGGCCTCGCGCAGACCCGTCACGCGGTCGGTCGCGTCGTTGGTGTCGTATCGCCGTGCCATGTCTAGCTGGCCTCCTCGTACACGTACTGCGGGGATGAAGTCTCAGGGGTGGTCACGGCAGCGCCTTGCGCGCGGTCGCGAACCGGGGGCGGTTGTTGAGGTCGGGGTGGTCGGCCGCGTCGGCCCAGCCCCGCTCCTCGGTGAAGATCCACGGCACCTGACCGCCCTGGGTGTCGGCGTGCTCGATCACGACGACCCCGCCGGGCCGCAGCAGCCGGTGCGCGGTGCGCTCGATGCCGCGGATCAGGTCGAGGCCGTCCTCCCCCGAGAACAACGCCAGCTCGGGGTCGTAGTCGCGGGCCTCGGGGGCCACGTACTCCCATTCGGTGAGCGGGATGTACGGCGGGTTGGACACGACCAGGTCCACCTGGCCGTCGAGGTCGGGGAAGGCACTCAGCGCGTCGCCCTGCCGCAGGTCGACCCTGGAGCCCGCCATGTTCTTGCGGGTCCACACCAGGGCGTCCTCGGACAGCTCCACGGCGTGCACGCGCGAGCGCGGGACCTCCTGGGCGAGGGCGAGCGCGATCGCGCCGGAACCGGTGCACAGGTCGACGATGCACGGCTCGACCACGTCCATGGCGCGCACGGCGTCTATGGCCCAGCCGACCACGGACTCGGTCTCCGGGCGGGGCACGAAGACGCCCGGCCCGACCTGCAGCTCCAGATAGCGGAAGTAGGCCCGCCCGGTGATGTGCTGCAGCGGCTCGCGCTGCTCGCGCCGGGCGATGACCTCCCAGTACCGGGCGTCGAAGTCCGAATCCTTCACGGAGTGCAGTCCGCCGCGCTTCACGCCGTGCACGAACGCGGCGAGCTCCTCCGCGTCGGTGCGCGGCGAGGGCACGCCGGCGTCGGCCAGCCGCTGGGTGGCCTGGGCCACCTCCGCGAGCAGCAGGTTCACGCGAGTCCTCCGTGTCGTGCTCGTACGTGCGTACGGGTCTTACGCGGCGGCGAGCTTCGCCGCCGAGTCGGCGTCGACGCAGGCCTGGATCACCGCGTCGAGGTCGCCGTCCAGCACCTGGTCCAGGTTGTACGCCTTGAAGCCGACGCGGTGGTCCGAGATGCGGTTCTCCGGGAAGTTGTAGGTGCGGATCTTCTCGGAGCGGTCGACGGTGCGGACCTGGCTGCGGCGGGCGTCGGCGGCCTCCCGCTCCGCCTCCTCCTGGGCCATGGCGAGCAGCCTGGAGCGCAGGATACGCAGAGCCTGCTCCTTGTTCTGCAGCTGGCTCTTCTCGTTCTGGCAGGAGGCGACGACCCCGGTCGGAAGGTGCGTGATGCGCACCGCGGAGTCGGTGGTGTTGACGGACTGGCCGCCCGGGCCGGAGGACCGGTAGACGTCGATCCGCAGGTCGTTCGGGTTGATCTCCACGTCCACCTCCTCGGCCTCGGGGGTGACGAGGACACCGGCGGCGGAGGTGTGGATACGGCCCTGGGACTCGGTGGCCGGGACGCGCTGCACCCGGTGCACCCCGCCCTCGTACTTCAGCCGCGCCCAGACGCCCTGACCGGGCTCGATCTGCCCGCGGGCCTTCACCGCGACCTGGACGTCCTTGTAGCCGCCCAGCTCGGACTCGGTGGCGTCGATGATCTCGGTCTTCCAGCCGACGCGCTCGGCGTAGCGCAGGTACATGCGCAGCAGGTCGCCGGCGAACAGCGCCGACTCGTCGCCGCCGGCACCGGCCTTGACCTCCAGGATGACGTCCTTGTCGTCACTCGGGTCGCGCGGGATGAGCAGGAAGCGCAGGCGCTCGGTCAGCTCCTCGCGCTGCTTCTCCAGGTCCTTGACCTCGGCCGCGAAGTCGGGGTCGTCGGCGGCCAGCTCGCGCGCGGTCCCGATGTCGTCGCCGGTCTGCTTCCAGGAGCGGTACGTGCCGACGATCGGGGTCAGCTCGGCATAGCGCTTGTTCAGCCTGCGCGCGTTCGCCTGGTCGGCGTGGACCGACGGATCGGCGAGCTTCGTCTCCAGATCGGCGTGCTCGGCGACGAGTTCCTCGACTGCCTCGAACATCTTTCGGCTCCTGTACTGCGATGAAAGGGAAGGACGGGCGACCAAAAACGCCGGTCCCGGCGCCCGCCCGCGGAGGGCGTGCGGCCGTGGACCGGCGAAATGGGGCTCGCTACTTCTTGGAGCCGGCGGCCTTGCCGAAGCGGGCCTCGAAGCGGGCCACACGGCCACCGGTGTCGAGGATCTTCTGCTTGCCCGTGTAGAACGGGTGGCACTCGGAGCAGACCTCGGCCCGGATGGTGCCGGACTCGATGGTGCTGCGGGTGGTGAACGACGCGCCACAGGTGCAGCTGACCTGCGTCTCGACGTACGCGGGGTGGATGTCGCGCTTCAAGGTGTCTCCTAGGTTTCGGGAGGGCGCCGGGTCGCCGCCGCGGGGTGCGGGAGCGTGAACCGGAGCCGACGTACCAGTCTGCCAGGACTGGGGCCACCCTCCAAAACCGGGGGTGCGGTTGTTCTATTCCCCGGGCGCGCGGCGGCCGCCCCTACGTGGCGCTGACCACGCCCCTGGCCCCGCCGGTGGCGGTGCCCTGGGAGGCGGACCCCGGGACGGGCCGGTCGTTCCTCAGCGCGTCCCAGACCCGCTGGGCCTTCGTCTTCTCCTCCAGGACCCGGTTGGGGTTCGCCGGGTCGTACTGGACGGGCATGGTCACCATGGTCATGTCCCGGGTGCCGATGCCCTTGAGTCCGGCCGCGAAGTCGACGAGGGAGTTGACCGAGCCGAGCTCGGAGTCGGTGGTGACCGACTTGGTGGCGGTGTCGGCGAGGTCGTAGAGCTTCTTGGGGTCGCTGAACACGCCGACGTGCTTGACCTGGGTCAGCAGCGCCTTGACGAAGGCCTGCTGGAGCTGGATGCGGCCGAGGTCGGAGCCGTCGCCGACGCCGTGCCGGGTGCGGACCAGGCCGAGTGCCTGCTGCCCGTTCAGGGTGTGGGTGCCGGCCCTGAGGGCGAGGTGGCTCTGCGGGTCGTCGATGTTCTTCGTGGTGGTGACCGGGACCCCGCCGAGGCCGTCGATCAGCTTCTGGAAGCCCGCGAAGTCGACCTCCAGATAGTGGTCCATCCGGATGCCGGTGAGGGACTCCACGGTCTTCACCGCGCAGGCCGCGCCGCCGGTCGAGAAGGCCTCG
Source organism: Streptomyces sp. NPDC004561 (assembly GCF_053602155.1). NCBI lineage: Bacteria > Bacillati > Actinomycetota > Actinomycetes > Kitasatosporales > Streptomycetaceae > Streptomyces > Streptomyces sp. NPDC004561. The sequence continues at coordinate 2,362 of NZ_JBSGDB010000052.1, read as the reverse complement.
TTGAACATCACGCCGGACGCGGCCGGGTGCGTGCCGCCCTTGGTGTCGGCGCACTCGGGGCGGTCCACGAGGGTGTCCCTCGGGATGGAGACCACGGCGGCCTTCTTGTGGCCCTGGTAGACGTGCACGATCATCGCGGTGTCGGAGCGGGCGCTGCCGTCGTCCGTGCCGCCGCCGAGCTTCCTGTTGGAGCCGGAGCGGGTGTCCGAGCCGAGGACCAGGATGTTCTCGGAGCCGTTGTCGACCTTCGTCGGCCGGTCGCTGCCGAGGGCCTGGTCGATGTCGACGCTCCGGATGTTGCCGTTGAGCGTGAAGTACACGTAACCGGCGCCGGCCCCGCCCAGCACGACCACGCCCGCGGCCACCCAGGCCGCGGCGAGCACGGCTCTGCGGCCCTTGCGGCGGCCCCCCTTGCCACGCTGGCTGGGGCCGGTCGCACCCGGCTCGGTTATGTCGGGCTCCGGCGTACTGTCGGCGGACACATCGCTCCTAGGGTCTCGTCGGTCGGTTACCCCCTGTTTGCAGGGTCAGGCGCGGTCGTCACCGTTCCATCGTCGCTCCGTGTGGTCAGACGGAGAAACTCGGGACGGGGTTGCACGACGCAGAGTGCTCATCGCGTGAGGCGATGGGCACTCTGTGTAGTCGTCCGCTTGGGGGTGAGCGTTGCTCACCTGCGGTTTCAGCCCCAGATGTCGTACGCCTGGAAACCGGTGCCGGCCGAGACCCTGGTGGCAAAGATCTCGCTTGTGGCCTTTCCGGTGCCCTTGTACAGGTACAGGGTGCCGCCGGGGGTCCTGGCGAGGAAGTCGGCCTTGCCGTCGCCGCTCACGTCGCCGACCGCGTCGAAGGCGTTGTAGCCGGTCCAGGCGCTGCGCACCTTGATCCGGGCGGAGAAGGCGCCCGGGCCGGACTTGCCGGTGCCCTTGTACAGGTACAGGTCGTCGCTGCCGGACTTGCGGGCGAGCAGGTCGGCCTTGCCGTCACCGGTGAAGTCGCCGTGGCCGCGCAGCGAGTTGTACTGGTTCCAGCCGGTGCCGACCTCCACGCGCGAGCCGAAGGTGCCGTTGCCCTTGCCCGGGTAGATCCACAGCGCGCCGCCGGAGTCGACCGACAGGATGTCCGGCAGGTAGTCGCCGGTGACGTCACCCGGGGCGATGATCCGGGTGCGGGTCTTCCAGCCGCTGAAGATCTTCGTGTCGGCCCAGGAGCCGTCCGTACGGGCGCTGTTGAGCACGAAGTGCTCCCAGTAGACGTCACCCGTGGAGCTGAGCCGGTAGATCAGGTCCTGGTAGCCGTCCCGGTTGAGGTCTGCCTGGAGGACCAGGTTGACGCCGCTCCAGTTGCCCCAGGAGGCGCCGGCGCCGAAGGAGCTACCGCTGGAGTCCCGCTCGTAGCCGGTCTTCGAGGAGGAGGAGCGCACGAAGATGTCGGCCTTGCCGTCCGGCTTGCCGTTGAACAGGCTCAGGCTGGTGTCGTCCACCTGGGGGTAGGCCGCGCCGGCGTACGTCGTGACCTTGCTGAAGACGCTGTAGCCGCCCTTCGCCACGCAGTCCGTGACGCCCCAGGAGACCACGCCGGCGATCCGGCCGCCCACCACGAGCGGGCCGCCGGAGTCGCCGTTGCAGGTCGCCTGGGTCCCGGCGTCGCTGCCGGACTGCGTGCCGGCGCAGACCATGTGACCGGCGATGTACGCGCTGCCGTAGGCACCGGTGCAGGTGCTGTCGGCGTGCAGGGTCAGCGTGGCCGTCTTGAGCGTCTGGGAGATGTCGTCGCTGGTGGAGCTGGTGCGGCCCCAGCCGTACACCTTGGCGCTGGTGCCGGCCGCGTAGGACGCGGTGTCGCCGGAGGTGACCATGCGGATCGGCGTGGCCTTGACCGGGACGGCCAGGGTGAGCACGGCGATGTCGTTGTCGGCGGGCGGCCGGCCGCCGGTCCTCCCCACCGTGTACGACGGGTGGTTCCACTGGCGCGTCACGGCGGTGGCCTGGCCGCCGTGCAGGTCCGTCGTGCCCGCGGAATCGGTGGTGGGCAGCTGGTCGGTGCCGGTGACGACGGCGCCGTAGGCCTTCCAGTTGTAGCTCTTGCCGTTCTCGTCCTTGACGCAGTGCGCGGCGGTGAGGATCTTCGTCGGCGCCACGACCGAGCCGCCGCAGAAGAAGCCGACGTCGTCGCTGGTGTCGGTGGTGCCCTTGTCGTCGTAGTACCAGAGCTGGGCCATCCACGGCGCCGAGGAGATGGTGGTCTCGCCGCCGCCGACGATCTTCGGCGAGACGGCGCCGAACCGGTACTCGCCCCAGGCGGCGGCGTTGGCGTCGTTCTCGACCACGACGGGGAGGCCGGTACGGGCCTCGACCTTCTCCTT
>NZ_JBSGDB010000051.1:0-30120 GCF_053602155.1 Streptomyces sp. NPDC004561 | reverse complement strand
TGGCCTCCTGGTCGGGTGGGCCGCCGTCGCCGAGGATCTCCAGCAGCTCCTCGAAGTAGCGCTCGTGGTCCGGGGGCGGGCTCGCCTGGAAGAACTGGGCGCCGCGGGGACCGACTTCCCCGGGCGTGCCGCGCTCGTCATGGTGACGTACACGGCCGCCCTGGCCCTGATCGCCACCGCCTTCGCCCGCGCGGAAGCGGAGCGGGCGGACGGCGCCCTCCCGGCGACGGGGCGCGTCCTTTCGCGCACGCGGGGAGAGAGCCCCGCTGCGGGGTCGTAGGCAGACGTACGCTCCCCGGCTCACACGCTGCGCGGCGAACGGGCCGCCCGCAGGCTGGAGGGGCGATGCCGTTCTCCGCGAGGGAGTGTGCGGAGACCTGGGACGCGTTCCGCGGGCTGGTGAACATGACACCGGCCCGGCTCGACGAGTGGCTGGACTCCGACCGGTCGCGTGAGGCCGGACAGCACACGGGCGGAGGCGAGTCCACCGGGCACGCCTCCGGTCGCCGGGTCACGGAGATACTGCGGGCGAAGAAGGGCGATCTCTCGGACGACGACTACCGCCACATGCGCAAGGTCGTCGGCTCATCCGCCGCCGTCTGGCCCAGCGGCCGTCGGGAGACGTACGGGACACCCGACGGCGGGACTCCCTGATGAGCCGGGGCCACGACCCGCCGGCCCGACGGAGGTCAACGCCCTGGGGGTTGGGGACCCTCGGGTCACGCGGCCATGGCGAGCGCCGCGGCGCCGGCGATCGCGGCGTCGATACGGGCGTGGACGACCAGGCGGACGCCACTGGTGTCGGCGCCGGCCTCGAGCAGCCGCCGGGCGGGCGCGTTGTGGGTGGCCACGGACATCAGCAGGCCGAGGCGGCTGCACATACGGTGCGCACGCAGGACGATGCCGACCACGGGGCCGTCCGCCGCCGGCTCGTCCAGGACGACGACGAGGGAGGCCGGCTGGTACGCGTGGACCAGATCGCTGATCCTCGTCAGGAACGTGGCCCGGCCGCCGATGCCGGGGTCGGCGTGCACCGTGATGACGAGCACCCCCTGCCGGAGTGAATGAGAGAGCATCACGGACCGCTTCCTTCCCGTGGCGAATCGGTTCATCTCCGACTACCCGTTGCCGGATGCGCAAAGCGTTCCGGGGCCACCGTCGCGCCGAACCGAAGCCCGGACGGGCCGGCCGTCGGGGACGCCGGAGCGCGCGGCGGTTCACGCGGGGCGGCCCCGGGTACCCAGGCGCGCATGAAGTGGCAACAGGTGCAGGAGTCCCCGGCCGCCGTCTACGTCCTGGTGCTGGATCCGGGTGAGGAGGCCCTCGACCGGATCACCGGGTTCGCACGCGCCAAGGGGCTCGGCGCGTCGCAGGTGACGGCGGTGGGAGCCTTCTCCGAGGCCACGGTCGGGTGGTTCGACCGCGAGGCCAGGGACTACCGGCGGATACCGGTGGGCGAGCAGTGCGAGGTGCTGTCGCTGCTGGGGGACATCGCCCTCGGGGAGAACGGGCCGACCCCCCATCTGCACGCCGTGCTCGGTCTCTCCGACGGTACGACCCGCGGCGGCCACCTGCTGGAGGGCAAGGTGTGGCCGACACTCGAGGTCGTCGTCCGCGACAGCCCCGCGGAGCTGCGGAAGACCTATCGCCCGGACATCGGACTCGCGCTCATCACACCGGACTGACGACATGACACCGCGCCCCGAGGCGGACGCCCGCCCGTCGGTGCTTCGCGTCCGCCCCGACCACCCTGTCCACGAGGTGCGGACCGTGCGCCCTCTTCGGCCGAACACTTGGGGCAGGGCGTCATGACCACCGCGGTCGTCGTCGGCGGGGGGCCCAACGGGCTCGCCGCGGCAGCCCTGTTGGCCAAGGCGGGCCTTGAGGTCACCCTCCTGGAGGCCGCCGCCGAGACCGGCGGGGGCACCCGTAGTTACGAGGCCCTGGTGCCCGGACTGCTGCACGACCACTGCTCGGCCGTCCACCCCATGGCCGTCACCTCTCCCGCGCTGCGCGCCCTGGAACTGGAACGCCACGGGCTGCGCTGGCTGCTCCCCGAGGTCGACTGCGTCCACCCGCTCGACGACGGCACGGCCGGCGTCCTGCTGCGGTCCGTGACCGAAACCGCGCGCGGACTCGGCGTGGACGGCGGCCGCTACCGGGCGCTGCTCGAACCGTCGGTGCGCCACTGGGACGCCCTCGCCGGAGACGTCATGGGCCCGCTGCTGCGCATCCCCGACCACCCGCTCCTGGTCGCCCGCTTCGGCCTGCCGACGCCGGCGCCGGCCGCCGTCCTGGCGCGTCTGTTCCGTACCCCGCGGGCGCGGGCGCTGTGGGCCGGTGTCGCGGCGCACGCCTTCCGCCCGCTGTCCGATCCGTTCAGCTCCGCGATCGGCCTCGGCATCCTCGTCGCGGGTCACGCCGCCGGCTGGGCCGTCGCGGAGGGCGGTTCGGGCGCCATCGCCCGCGCCATGGAGCGGGTGCTGCGGGAGCACGGCGGTGAGGTCCACACCGGGGTCCGGGTCACCGACCGCTCCCGGATCCCGCCCGCGGACGTCACGCTGCTCGACCTCGACCCCGGTCAGGCCGCCGCCCTCTACGGCGACCGGCTGCCGCCCCTGGCACGGGCCGCGTACCGGCGCTTCCGCCGCGGCCCAGCCGCCTACAAGCTCGACCTGGCGGTCGAGGGCGGCGTGCCGTGGACCGACGAGGACGCCCGCCGCGCCGGCACCGTCCACCTCGGCGGCCCGTACCCCGAAGTCGCCCACGCGGAACGGGAGGTGGCCGCGGGGCGCATGCCCGGCCGCCCGTTCGTCCTCGTCGGACAGCAGTACCTGGCGGACCCGTCGCGCTCGGTCGGCGACGTGCACCCGGTGTGGGCCTACGCCCATGTCCCCTACGGCTACGACGGGGACGCGAGGGAGGCGATCCTGGGACAGCTGGAGCGCTTCGCCCCGGGCGTGCGGGAGCGCGTCCTGGGCGTCCGCGTGACCCGGCCGGCCGACTTCGCCGCGGCGAACGCCAACTTCGCCGGCGGGGACATCCTCACCGGCGCGATGACGCCCCTGCGGCTCCTGCTCGGCCCTCGCGCGGCGCTCGACCCGTACGCCACCGGCATCCCCGGCTTCTTCCTCTGCTCGGCCGCCACCCCGCCCGGTCCGGGCGCCCACGGCATGTGCGGCGCGGGCGCGGCGGCATCCGCGCTGCGGTACCTGGGGGTTCGCGGCGGCTGAGGCCAGTGCCACCGCGCCCGGGCAACGCCCGATCGCGGTCTACGGGTTCAGCGCGGGGCCGGCCATGACCCCCTGGGTGATCATCCGTACGCCGGCGCGGAGTTCGCGGCGGACGGCCTCGACATCGCGCAGGTCGGCCTCCAGGCCCCGGGTGAAGGTGAGCAGGACGGCGGCGGCACGCCGGGCCGTGTCCAGGACGACCCCGGCCAGGGCCGAGGTGAGGAGCACGGCCAGGCCGTCGGTGTAGGTGGTGACCAGCTCGGGGGCCTGGGCGGAGGCGGCGGACAGCAGCTCCTGGGCGTGCGCGGGGCTGTCGTGCCGCAGCCGGACGGCGACCTCCAGCTTCACCGCGAGGACCGCGAGCACCTTCTCCTCGGGCGTGTCCGCGGCGGCCGCCGCCTCCCGGGCCGCCGCACCGGCCTGCTCCAGGCGGGTCCGGACGACCTTGGCGACCGCCTCCTCCTTGCTCCCGTCGTACTTGTAGACGGTCGGGCGCGACATCTGCGCCTCTTCAACGATGTCGGAGACCGTGGTGCGGCGGTACCCGTTGCGGCAGAAGCAGCGGTAGGCGGCGTCGAGCACGACCTGGGAGGAGGGCACCTTCGGCATGGCTACGAAATTGACACCCGGCTCGAATTGTATAAATGTCCCGCTCGTCAGGCTCCCGGCTGGGGGCGGACGGTGAGGATCTGCTGGGCGCTGCCGACCGGGCCGTCGACGTCGTGCAGGACCGTGCTGGTGAGGCCCTGCCCGGAGGGGCCGAAGGTGACGGAGGTGTCCAGACCGGTCCACGCGCCGCGCGGCCGGCGGTGCAGATGAACGGTCAGGTCGACGTTCGGGAACATCCACTCCGTGGGCGACTGCCGGACGGCGATGCCGTTGGCGGTGTCGACCAGGGCGAGATACGACGCGAGCGGGCTCACCGGAACACCGGCGACCAGATCGAGGGGCGTGGAGATCCAGGCCGTCGTACGTCCCGGCCTGGGCGGTGCGAGAGGGCGGACGTCCAGGGAGGCGATGTAGCCTCCGGGCCAGTCGTCGGACATCGCCCACGGTTCCAGCGACTCCGGTGCGGTGAGACGGTCCCCGGGGCCGCCCGCGACCTCGGTGGTGTCCACGGCGGCCAGGAACCAGGCGCGGGCCCGTACGACCGGACGGCCGGCGATCCGTACGACCGCTTCGAGGAGTTCGATGGTCCGGCCGGGGCGGACGGTCTCCACCTCGATCTCGCACTCGTCGAGCGCGAGGCGGCCGAGGATGTCGTAGCTGATCCGGGAGAGGACCAGGCCGTTGTCCCCACAGGCGGCGCGGTACCGGTCGAGGGCGTGGACGACGAGCCCGCCGAGCGGGCTGAAGTGCTGCTCGTCCGGGTCCCAGGCGCCACCCGCGTGCGTCGTCGGCTTGTAGCGGTGGTCGTCTATGGGTTCGAAGTAGCTGCCCTGGGATGCGGTGGAGCTGGGCAAGGGTCGCTTCTCCATTCGGGTGGCGGGGTGCGAGCGGCTGCTCGGGACGCTACCGGTGTCCGGCCGTCCCGCCGAGTGAGAAAGTGCACACTACATGTAACGCGCCGTGCCCGGAAGGTCAGCGCCGTCCCGACGCCCGGAGCACGGCCTGCGCCGTCTCGTCGTCGATGTGGTGGCCCAGCCGTTCCAGGACCTCCGCGCCGTGGCACAGCGTGCCGCGCTCCAGCGAGCGGCGGACTCCGGTGCCGAGCTCGTGCCAGAGCCGAGCTCGTGCCAGAGCGGCACCGTGGCCGGGTGCCTCGGCTCGGCGGCCACCCGGCTCGCCGCAGGGGGCTACCGCTTCGAGGCACGACACGGCACGCGGCAGGGCCTTCCACGCCCTCCCACCAGGGACGTCAGCACCGCGTCAAGGTCGCCGGAATCCTCGTCAGCGTCCCGTCAGGGCCGGTCCGGGAGCCGGGGAGGCCGGGCATAACGTCGGCAGCGAGCCCCGGTCCGCCTCCCCGCGTCCGGGGTCTCCCCGACCATTCGCTCCCTGACCTCCGGGAGGCACCCCATGGCAGAACTCCTCTACGGCGACGACCCCGAGCCCTCCGATCGGTTCCCGGCCGGACCCCTGTACGTCCCGGTCCGGCCGGGCCCCCGCGGGTGTGCGGCCCGCCTCTTCCGCACACCGCTCGGCGACCGCACCGCCGTCGGCTTCACCTCCGAGCGCCGGCTGGCCGCGATGCTCGGCCCCGGCCAGGCGTGGATCCGCCTCGCCGAGCCCGCCCTGCGCGCGCTGACCGCCCCGCTCGGCGTCACCGCCGTCACCGTCGACCCGCAGTTCACCGCGCCGGCGCCCGCGCCGGTCACGCCGGTCACGCCGGTCGGCCTCCAGATCCCCGCGCTGCGGACCGCCTGAGAGGGGCAGCCACGATGACCACGGTTCACGAACCCACCACCACTGTCGCCGCCGCCGAGTCGGTGGTGTGGCCGGCCTCGACGACCGAGCCCCGCCTGGGCTGCCTCGCCGTGGGCGGCGTACCGCTCGCCGAGCTGGCCGACCGCTTCGGCACCCCCGTCTACGTCCTGGACGAGGCCGAGGTCCGCGACCGCTGCCGTACCTATCTGAACGCCTTCCCCGACGCCGAAGTCCTGTACGCCGCCAAGGCGTTCCTGTGCCGGGCCATGGCCCACTGGATGGACGAGGAGGGCCTCGGCCTCGACGTCTGCTCCGCCGGCGAACTCGAACTCGCCGTCACCACCGGCTTCCCGCCCGAGCGGATCGTCCTGCACGGCAACGCCAAGTCCCCGCGGGACCTGGACACCGCCCTGCGCCTCGGCGTCGGACGCGTCGTCATCGACAGCCCCTCGGAGATCGCCCGGCTGGCCGCCGCCGTCGGACCCGACGGCCACCAGAAGGTCATGGTCCGCGTCGTCCCCGGCATCGCGGCCGGCGGCCACGAGAAGATCCGCACCGGCACCGGGGACCAGAAGTTCGGCCTGTCCATCGCCGACGGCTACGCCCAGCACGCCATCGCCCGCATCCTCGACCAGCCGCAGCTCGAACTCACCGGCCTGCACTGCCACCTGGGCTCCCAGATCACCAGCGTCAAGCCGTACCTGGTCGCCGTACGCCGCATGGTCGGTCTGATGGCCCGCCTGTACGAGCAGCACGGCCTGGTCCTGCCCGAACTCGACCTCGGCGGCGGCCACGGCATCGCCTACCGCCCCGGCGAGGAGGCGCTGGACCTGACCGCACTCGCCCGCAAGGTCCGCGCGGAACTCGCCGGGGCCTGTGTCACGGCCGGACTCCCCGTGCCCCGCCTCGTCATCGAACCCGGACGGGCGATCGTCGGCCCCGCGGGCATCGCCCTCTACCACGTCCTCGCCGTCAAGCACACGGGCGACCACCTCTTCGTGGCCGTCGACGGCGGCATGAGCGACAACCCCCGGCCGGCCCTGTACGGCGTCCGGTACGCGCCCCGGCTCGTCGGGCGGCACAGCACGGCGGACCGGACCCGGGTGACCGTGGTCGGCCGCCACTGCGAGGCCGGCGACATCCTCGCCGCCGACGTGGAACTCCCCGCCGACGTCCGCCCCGGAGACCTGCTCGCCGTGCCCGTGGCCGGCGCCTACCACCTGTCCATGGCCTCCGGCTACAACCTGGTCGGCCGCCCGCCCGTGGCCGCCGTACGGGACGGCCACGCCCGTCTGCTCGTCCGCCGGGAGTCCCTGGAGGACATCCGCCGCCGGGACGTGGGCCTGTAGCCCGCGGCGCCCCCGAACACCTCCGGGCGGCCGACGGACCGGCCTCGCCCGCAGGTGCGGCGACCACCGGCCGACCGTGAGCGCGGACGCTTCGGACGCCGTCGTCTCCCTGTGGCGGGGCGCCGGACCGACGCACGGGGAGGCCGCCCGGACCGATGCCCACCGGGCCGTCGTCGGCGCCGCGGCCGGTGTCATGGAGTGGTACTGCGGCTTCGCGGCGAGTCTCGGCCACAAGGCGCCCCTCCCCGAGCCCGTCCCGCTGCGTCCCAAGGGCGCGTCACAGCTGGTGGAGTCCGTCCGCACCGATCTCGTCGACGGCTGCGGCCAGGCGACGGCCACGGCCGTCCGCGTCATCTGGACCGGCGACCACGTCGACGTCGCCCGCCGCCTCCAGCCGACCCTCGCGGCGGCGGCGCGGGGGAGTGCCGTCCACTGATCTCCGGGAGAGCGGGTGCGCCGCTCTCACGCGCCCCAGAGCGTGACGTACACCGGAGGCCGGAACCGGGAGGGCGGGACGCCCGTGCCGGGCGCGCGCATGATGCGGGTCGCCGCGGGCGTGTGCAGGAAGTGGAGGAACGCGTCGGTGGCCGGGGAACGCTGCTCGGGCGGCAGGACGGTGGCGTGCCACGTGGCGTCCGACGGTGTCGCCGGGGTCTCCAGGACGCGCAGCTCGTCGCGGCGGATGCGGGGCGAGACCAGATGGGCCAGTGCCGGTGCCACCCCGGCGCCCTCGGCGGCGGCCGCCCAGGTCGCGGCCTGGTTGGGGAAGACCCACACGTGTCCCTCGGCCACTCCGAGCCGGCGCAGCAGCCGCCCGGAGTCCGCGTCCGGATCGGTCCCGGAGGAATCGACCAGCCACGACCACTGCGGCGGCGCACCGGGCGGCCGCGGGGACCTGGCGCCGATCACCACGACCAGCTCGGTGCGGAACAGCGGCTCGCTGACCAGTTCGCCCCTGCGGGCGGCGCCGGGACACGGCCCGAGCGCGACGTCGGCCAGCCGGTTCTCCACCAGCACGCGCATGGCGCTGCCGGAGGCCGCCCCGAATGAGGTCTCCGTCCTGCGCCCCGAGCGGCAGGCGAAGGCCTCCACGAGCGACGGGAGCACGAACTCGGCCAGCGTGCTCGTGGCGACGACCCGCAGTTCGTCGGGCGCGCCCCGCGCCGCGCGCACCGCGGCCTCGGCGTCCGCGCTCAGCGCGACCATCCGCGACGCGACCGGCAGCAGCCGCGCCCCGGCGGGCGTCAGGCGCATCCCACCGCCGCCAGTGCGCCGGATGAGCGGATCGCCGTAGTGGGTGCGCAGCGCGGAGAGCGCCTGTGACACCGCGGACTCGCTCACGTCCAGCGTCCGCGCCGCGGCGGACACCGAACCGAGCCGGGCAACCAGCACGAAGGTGCTGAGCTGCGTGACGGTCACCACCCGATTTTCCCCCATTCCAAGTGATAAGTGAATGCTTATCCACCCATTGCACGGCCGATGCGGACGAGCGCAGCATCGCTGCAGCGACGGGTACGGCATTCCCGGGAGGGCCCGATGCAGGTTCCGGCTGCGTTCCAGTACGAGAGGGCCGCCAGCGTCGAGCAGGCGATCGAACTGCTCACCCGGTACGGCCCCGAGGCGCGGGTGGTGGCGGGCGGGCACAGCCTGCTGCCGATGATGAAACTCCGGCTGGCCCAGCCCGAGGCGCTGATCGACATCAACGGCCTCGGCGAGCTGGCGCTGATCCGGGTGGACGGGCACGACCTGGCCGTCGGAGCCATGGTCCGCCACGCGGAGCTGCTGGCCTCGCCGGTCGTCGGCGAGCACTTCCCCATCCTGCGGGACGCGGAGCGGGTCATCGCCGATCCGCTCGTACGCAACCGCGGCACCGTGGGCGGCTCGCTGTGCCAGGCCGATCCGTCGGAGGATCTCTCCGCGGCGTTCTCGGCACTGCGGGCGACCCTCGTCGCCCAGGGACCCGGCGGCAGACGCACCATCGGGATCAGGGAGTTCTTCCTCGGACCGTACGAGACCGCGCTGGGCGAGGCGGAGCTCGTGGTGGAGATCCGCGTGCCCATCCGTTCGCACGCCAGCGCCTACCGCAAGGTCGAGCGCCGGGTCGGTGACTGGGCGGTCGTCGCCGCGGGAGCGGTGCTGGAGATCTCCGACGGGGTCATCACCGAGGCCGGGATCGGGCTGACCGCGGTGGGCGCCCCACGCTTCGTGGCGGAGGGGGCCGAGGACTTCCTGCGCGGCGCCCGGCCGGACGAGGAGAGCTTCGCAGAGGCGGGCCGGATCGCCTCGCGGGAGTGCAGGCCGGCGGCCGACCAGCGCGGCCCCGTCGACTACAAGCGGCATCTGGCCGGGGAGCTGACCACGCGCGCGCTGCGCACCGCCGCCGCACGTGCCCAGGGGCAGGAGGCGTGACATGCGGATCACCGTGACCGTGAACGGCGAGCAGCACACCAGGGACGTGGAGCCCAGGCTGCTGCTCGTGCACCTCCTGCGCGACGAACTCGGGCTCACCGGCACCCACTGGGGCTGCGACACCTCCAACTGCGGGGTGTGCACCGTCTGGCTGGACGGGACGCCGGTCAAGTCCTGCACCGTGCTGGCGGTGATGGCCGACGGCCATGAGGTGCGGACCGTCGAGGGCCTGGCCCACGGGACCGAACTCGACCCGGTGCAGCAGGGGTTCGTGGCCTGCCACGGGTTGCAGTGCGGCTTCTGCACGCCGGGGATGATGATGACCGCCCGCTGGCTGCTCGACCACGACGCGGATCCGTCCGAGGAGGACATCCGCGAGGCCATCTCCGGACAGATGTGCCGCTGCACCGGTTACGAGAACATCGTGCGCTCCATCCGCTGGGCCGCCGAGCACGGCGGCGGGGCGCGGTCCGCGGACGCGGACACCGAACCGGCGCCCGGCCGCGAGGAGGTGCGGGCATGACGACCACCGAGGAACGGCCGGTCGGCTTCGGCCGGATGCCCCGCAAGGAGGACGCGCGGTTCGTCCGCGGCCACGGGACCTACGTCGACGACGTGAAGCTGCCCGGGATGCTGTACGGCGCGGTGCTGCGCAGCCCGCTGGCGCACGCCCGGATCGTGTCCGTCGACACCAGCGCCGCCGAGGCGCACCCCAAGGTCAGGGCCGTGATCACCGGGGAGACCCTGGCCGGCCTCGGACTGGCCTGGATGCCGACACTGTCGTACGACACGCAGGCGGTGCTCGCCACCGACAAGGTGCGCTTCCAGGGCCAGGAGGTCGCCTTCGTCGTCGCCGAGGACCGCTACGCCGCACGCGACGCACTCGAACTGATCGACGTCGAGTACGAACCGCTCCCCGCGGTCGTCGACGCCCGCCGGGCGCTGGACCCGGACGCGCCGGTGATCCGCGACGACAAGGACCAGCGGACCGACAACCACATCTTCGACTGGTCGGCCGGCGACAAGGAGCGGACCGACGAGGTGTTCGCGGCCGCCGACGTCGTGGTGGAGCAGGACATGCTCTACCCGCGGGTGCACCCGGCGCCGCTGGAGACCTGCGGCACCGTGGCGGACATGGACGCCATCACCGGGAAGCTGACGGTGTGGTCCACCACCCAGGCCCCGCACGCCCACCGCACGATCTACGCGATGGTGGCCGGCATCCCGGAGCACAAGATCCGGATCATCTCCCCGGACATCGGAGGCGGCTTCGGCAACAAGGTCGGCATCTACCCCGGTTACGTGTGCGCGGTCGTCGGCTCGATCGTCACCGGCAAGCCCGTGAAGTGGATGGAGGACCGCTCGGAGAACCTGATGAGCACCTCCTTCGCCCGGGACTACCACATGCACGGGGAGATCGCGGCGACGAAGGACGGGAAGATCCTGGCCCTGCGCGTCCATGTGATCGCCGATCACGGCGCGTTCAACGCCACCGCACAGCCGACGCAGTTCCCGGCCGGCTTCTTCGGCGTCTTCACCGGCTCGTACGACCTGGCCGCCGCACACTGCGCCGTGACCGGCGTCTACACCAACAAGGCCCCCGGCGGCGTCGCCTACGCCTGCTCGTTCCGCGTCACCGAGGCCGTGTACCTGGTCGAGCGGATGGTCGACGTGCTCGCCGACCGGCTCGGCGCCGACCCCGCCGAACTGCGGATGCGCAACCTGCTGCGGCCCGAGCAGTTCCCGTACGACACGCGGACGGGATGGGAGTACGACTCCGGCGACTACCCGCGGGCCCTGCGCCTGGCCATGGACATCGCGCACTACGAGGACCTGCGCCGGGAGCAGGCCGACAGACGCGAGCGCGGCGAACTGATGGGCATCGGGGTCAGCTTCTTCACCGAGGCCGTCGGCGCGGGCCCCCGCAAGCACATGGACATCCTGGGGCTGGGCATGGCCGACGGTGCCGAACTGCGGGTCCACCCGACCGGCAAGGCCGTCCTGCGGATCTCCGTGCAGTCCCAGGGGCAGGGCCACGAGACGACGTTCGCGCAGATCGTCGCCGAGGAACTCGGCATCCCGCCCGAGGACGTCGAGGTGGTGCACGGCGACACCGACCAGACCCCGTTCGGGCTCGGCACCTACGGATCCCGCTCGACGCCGGTGTCCGGGGGCGCGGCCGCGATGGTCTCCCGCAAGGTGCGCGAACGCGCCAGGATCGTCGCCTCCGCGATGCTGGAGGTCAGCCCGGACGACCTGGAATGGGAGAAGGGCCGCTGGTACGTCACCGGCGACCCCGACCAGGGCCGGACCATGGCCGAGATCGCGCTCGCCGCACACTCCAGCCTGGAACTGCCCGAGGGCGTCGAGGGCCACCTGGACGCGACCTGCGTCTACAACCCGCCGAACCTCACCTTCCCGTTCGGGGCCTACATCTGCGTCGCCGACGTGGACGCGGCCACCGGCCAGGTGAAGGTCCGCCGGTTCGTCGCCGTGGACGACTGCGGCAACCGGATCAACCCCATGATCGTCGAGGGGCAGGTGCACGGCGGACTCGCCGACGGCCTCGGCATGGCGCTCATGCAGGTGATCGCCTTCGACGAGGACGGCAACTGCCTCGGCGGCTCGTTCATGGACTACCTCCTGCCCACCTCCGTCGAATGCCCCTCCTGGGAACTCGGCGAGACCGTCACCCCCTCCCCGCACCACCCCCTCGGAGCCAAGGGCGTCGGCGAGTCGGCCACGGTGGGCTCGCCCGCCGCGGTGGTCAACGCCGTGGTCGACGCGCTGAAACCGCTCGGCGTACACCATGTCGACATGCCGCTGACGCCCGCCGCGGTGTGGCGGGCCGCGCAGGGCCGGCCGCTGCGCACCGACCTGGCGATCACCTGAGGCCACCGCGATGACGAACACCGAACTGCTGACCCGGGCGGACGTGCTCCGGCACGGCCGTACCCCGTTCGTCCTGGCCACCGTCGTGCACGCGGAACGGCCCACGAGCGCCAAGCCCGGGGACAGCGCCCTGGTGCTGCCCGACGGCACCGTCGAGGGCTTCGTGGGCGGCACCTGCGCCGAGACGACGGTGCAGTTGCAGGGCCTGCGGGTGCTGCGGACCGGGGAGTCGCTGCTGCTGAGGATCACGCCCGACGCGGGCACCGGGGCAGCGGGCACCGGGGCGCCCGGCGAGGGCCTGGTCACGGTGGCCAACCCCTGTCTGTCGGGCGGCACGCTCGACATCTTCCTGGAGGCCAACCTCCCTCCGGCGCTGGCCTACGTCTACGGACACGCCCCCATCGCCCGCGCCCTGCTCGACGTCGGCCGTGTGCTCGGCCTCGACACCCGGCCGGCCTCGCCGGGCGAGCCGCTGCCGCCCGACCTGGACGTCGTCGTCATCGCCACGCACGGCCGCGACGAGGAGAACGTGCTGACCGAGGCCGCCCGCGCCGGAGTCCCGTACATCGGTCTGGTGGCCAGCCCGAAGCGCGGCGCGGCGGTGCTCGCCGGGCTGGCCCTCACCGAGGAACAACGCGCCCGCGTGCACACCCCGGCGGGCCTGGACATCGGCGCTCGGACCCCGGGGGAGATCGCGCTGTCGGTGTACGCCGAGATCACCGCCCTGCGGCCGAAGGCGGCCCGGGCCCCGCAGCCCGGAGCCGGCTCCGCCGGGCCGGTGGCCGAGGACGTGGATCCCGTGTGCGGCATGACCGTGGCGATCACGCCCGCAACGCTCTCACTGGACCGGGCCGGCGCCACGGTGTACTTCTGCGGACCGGGCTGCCAGCACGCCTTCGCCGACGACCCCTCCCGGTACGCGCATGCCTGACCTCGACGCCCTCGCACCCGATGTCCCCGCCCTGCGCGCGCGTCTCGACACGGTCGGCTACCTGGCCGACGACGCCCTGGCTACGGCGCTGCTGCTGGCCGTGCGCATGCGGCAGCCGATCCTGCTGGAGGGCGAGCCCGGCGTCGGCAAGACCGAGGCGGCCCGCGCGCTCGCGGCCGTGCTCGACACCCCGCTGATCCGGCTGCAGTGCTACGAGGGACTGTCGTCGGCCGAGGCCCTCTACGAGTGGAACTACCCACGGCAGCTCCTCGCCATCCGCCTGGCCGAGTCCCGCGGGGAACCCCTGCGGGACGCCGACCTGTTCACCGAGGACTACCTGCTGCCACGCCCGCTGCTCGCCGCGATCTGCCACCCGGGGCCCCGGCCGGCGGTGCTGCTCATCGACGAGGTGGACCGCGCCGACGACGAGTTCGAGGCGTTCCTGCTGGAACTGCTCGCCGACGCCGCGGTCACCATCCCCGAACTCGGCACCCGCTCGGCCGTGGTGCCGCCGGTGGCCGTACTGACCTCCAACCGCACCCGCGATCTGCACGACGCGCTCAAACGCCGCTGCCTCTACCACTGGATCGACTACCCGGACACCGCGCGGGTCGCCGCGATCATCCGCAGAAGGGTGCCGGAGTCGGCCGAGTGGCTGGCCCCGCGCGTGGCACGCGGGGTGGCGCGCCTGCGCGCCCGGCAGGAACTCACCAAGCCGCCCGGCATCGCCGAGGCGATCGACTGGGCGGGCGCGCTGCACACGCTGGGGCTCGCCGTCCTCGACGCCCAGGCCGCCGACCGCACCCTGGGGGCGGTGCTCAAGTACGCCGAGGACATGGAGGCCGTGCGCCGGGCCGGACTGGCGGAGTTGGTCGACGCGGACGCGGGCACCGATGGCTGACCTGCCGGAACTGGCCGCCTCGTTCACCGCGGCCCTGTACGACGCGGGCATCGCGGTGGGCCCCGACCGCACCCGCGGCTTCGCCCGGGCCCTCACCCTGCTGGCACCGACGACGACCCGCGAACTACGGGACTGCGCGCTCGCCACCCTGGTGTCCGACCGCGACCAGATCGAGCCGTTCGACGCGGTCTTCCGCGAGGTGTTCGGCGGCCCGGCCGGCCGCGGGGCACAGCGCGGGCAGCCCGGCGACCCGCCCCGCTCGCTCCCGAACACCGTTGCCGGCGGCGTCCCCGGCACCCGGAAGGACACCGAGGACGGCCGGGGCCGGGGTACCGGCGCACAGCCCCGGGAGGCCCCCGTACCCCTTGTCGCCAGTCCGCTCGACCGCCTGGCCGACCGCGACTTCGCCGAGCTGTCCGCGGAGGAACTGGCGCGGCTCTCCGAGGTGATGCGCACCCTCGTGCTGCGCACCCCGACCCGGCCGTCCCGCCGGCGCCGTACGGCGCACCACGGCGCGCGCATCGACGTGCGCCGCACCCTCTCCGCCAGCCGGCGCACCGGCGGATACCCGCTGCGGCTGCACCGCTTCGAGCCCCGCACCCGCCCCCGCGACCTCGTCGTGCTCTGCGACATCTCCGGATCGATGGAGCCCTATGCCCGCGCGATGCTGCAACTGCTCTACTGCGCCGCCCGTGCCACCCGTGCCGAGGTCTTCACCTTCGCCACCCGGCTCACCCGCCTCACGCCCGTCCTGCGGCGGTCCGGCCCGGACGACGCGCTGGCACGGGCCGGACGCGCGGCCCCGGACTGGTCGGGGGGCACCCGGATCGCGGACTGCCTGGCGGAGTTCAACGAGCGGTTCGGCCGCCGCGGCATGGCGCACGGCGCCGTGATCGCCATCATCTCCGACGGCTGGGACACCGGCACGCCCGCCGACCTCGCCACCCACATGGCGCGCCTGTCCCGGGTCGCCTACCGCGTCATATGGGTCAACCCCCGTACGGCAAGCCCCCGTTACCGCCCGCTCGTGGCCGGCATGGCCGCGGCACTGCCCTACTGCGACGCCGTCGTCAGCGCCCACAGCCTCGCGGCCCTGGACGACTTCACCACCGTCCTGTCCGCCCCACGCCGCCGCCGCTGACCGTTCGGCTGTTTCCAGCGGTGGTGAGGCTTTGCGGCCGCTGCGCTCGTTCTCGATACCAGGTCAAGCAAGCCTCCATGCGAATTCCCTAGCGTTGGTCCCAGGCGTACGACTTGTTCCATGGCTGTTCAGGAGATGCGTATGGAGCAAATTGTGGAACGGGCCGTGCAGATCATCCGGGAACGATACGCGGAACCGCTCAGCCTTGATGACATCGCCCGTGCGGTCATGGTGAGCAAATTCCATCTGCTGCGTGCCTTCTGTCGGTTCACCGGGGTGACCCCGGGACGTTTTCTCAGTGCGGTTCGTATTGGTGAATCGAAACGCCTGCTGCAGATTTCCGATCTCAGTGTCGCCGCTATATCTTCCAAGGTCGGATACAGCAGTACGGGGAGCTTCACCAGTCGCTTCACCGAATCCGTGGGAATCCCGCCCACTCAGTACCGTCGGTTGAGCCGGGGCAAGGGCGAGCATGCCGTGCGCCCGCCGACCGGCGGCCGGGGCGACATGACGCGCTGCCGGCTGCGCGGAGTCGCCCGGGCCACGGCGAAGCCCGTCTCCTCGATCTACATCGGCTCCTTCGACGGCCCCATACTCCAGGGGCGCCCGTCCAGTTGGACCACCGCGGAGCGCCCCGGCCCGTTTGCCCTGCGGGAGGTGCCGCGCGGGATCTGCTATCTGCACGCGACGACGCGGGCGGTGCGGGAGCTGCCGGGGCGGCCCCTGGAGATGGTGCTGCTCACGGCCACGCTCGGACCCTTGCACGTCGACCCGTACGCCGGCTTCGAGGTGGAACTGGTGCTGCGTCCGCGGGACTGGTCGCACCCACCCATCCTGTTCGCCGTTCCCGGCTTCGAGATGCTCACCGAGGCGGCGCCTTGACCCGGGTTCAAGCGGATATCAAGCGGATTCAAGTATAAATCAATTGGATCCGAGCGGAATTCAAGGATTCGTCAGGCATACTCTCTCGAAGGTCAGCAATTGAGGAGAAGACAGGTCGTGAGCCAGGCTGCGAGACTCCTTGATGAGCGCGGCGAGGGCCGCGCCTCGGCGGTCCGGCGGATCGCCTTCTGTGAATCTCCCGAAGGGGTGCTGCATGCGCGAAAACTGTGTAATCCGAGCGAACTCGGCCGACGAATTCGGCGTGTGGGACATGGCTTCCGTCTGGGACCGCATCGAGGTCTGGGACCGGGCCGCCGACGAGCTGTCGGTGTGGGACCGGGCCGCGGACGAGCTGTCGGTGTGGGACCGGGCCGCGGACGAGCTGTCGGTGTGGGACCGGGCCGCGGACGAGCTGTCGGTGTGGGACCGGAGTGCCGACGAGCTGTCGGTGTGGGACCGGGCCGCGGACGAGCTGTCGGTCTGGGACCGGAGTGCCGACGAGCTGTCGGTCTGGGACCGAGTGCAGGAACTGCAGGCGGCCTGACGCTCCACCCACTGCCCATTCGGCCCGGCGGCCCTGTGCTCCGCCGGGCCGGACGGGTGTCGAACAGGACCGGAAGGGAGTTGCCGTGACACCACACCGCCCAGAACCGGCGCTGGACACCGCCGGGCTGCACGTACGCACCGATGTCCCCGAAGACTGGGACGGTTGGATCGGCAGGGCCCCGGTCACCCTGCGCCGGCGCTGGATCTCCCTCGCCGAGAACAGGATCCCCGGCGGGGCCCGTACCTTCGGGCTGCCCGGCCCGGACGGGGACCAAGTGGCCCTGGTCGGCGGCGTGATGGAGGCCCCGACGGGACACGTGCGATTCGATCCGCAGCGGGTGCTGTCGGGCGGCTCGGTCGCCGACGGGGTGGTCGCCGACGGACCGCACCCGTGGCAGGGGCTCTCCGCCGACGAACTCTTCCCGTCCTGCGTGCTGATGGGCCCCAACTACGAGTCGGCGCCGGCCGGCCCGGGCGCCCGCGATCCGCGGGTGTTGCGGGCGTATCTGGAGGCCCTGCTCGACTGGTGCCGTGACCAGGGGATGCGCAGTGTCTCGGCGCTGTTCCTGCGCCCCGACTATCCCGAGTTCCTGGACGTGCTGCGCACGGCGGGGTTCTCCGTGGTCCCGATGGTGGACCGCTGCGACATGGACGTCACCTGGGACGACCTGGACGGCTACATAGCCGGGCTCCGGCGCAACCGGCGCTTCGCGGTGCGGCGCGAGCTGCGCGAGATCGCGGCCCGGGACATCGAGATCAGCGAACGCCCCATCGGCGACGAGGAGCCGGAGCTCGTCCGGCTGCGGGCCCAGCTCGTGACGAAGTACGGCGGCGTGCCCGACGCGGAGCGCGAGGCGGCCTCGTTCCGGCACCTGCGCGACCACTTCGGTCCGGAGAACGTCTGGATCGTCGAGGCCCGGCAGCGGGGCACCCTGCTCTCCTTCACGATGCTGGTGCGGGACGGCGACCAGTGGACCGCGCTGATGAGCGGCACCGACTACGAGCATCCCGACGCCTCGTTCACGTACTTCGCCACGATGTTCTACCGCCCCGCCGAGCTGGCCCCCGGGCAGGGGATCACCACGATCGCCTACGGGCTCGGAACCGTACAGGCCAAACGGGTGCGTGGCTGCACCGTCAGCACGCTGTCCGCCGCCGGCCTCCTGCTTGACCGATCCGAGTGAAGGAGTGCGCCCATGTCTCCCGAACCAGCCGCCCCGGCCCACGACGGGAAGGTGCTCCTCGTCGCCGACCAGGGCCTGCAGTCCGCCGAGCGGATGACTCCCGCGCAGGTCGACCGGAGGGTCTCCGACTTCTGGACCGGAATCGGCGGTGCCGATTTCTTCCAGGCGCTCACCACCCGCTTCTACGAGCTCGTCGCGGAGGACGAGCTGCTGACCCCGCTCTTCGCCGTCCCCGACTGGCCCCGCCACGCCGCACGGCTGTACGACCACTTCCGCCGGATCTACGGCGAGAACGACCTGACCGCGGCCTGGGACCCGAAGATGCACCAGGCGCACGCGCACTTCATGATCTCCCGTGAGCAACGGCTGCGCTGGCTGGCCCTGATGAAGGAAGCCGGCACCCAACTGAACGCTTCCGAGCCGCACTTCACCGAGTTCCTCACCATCATGAAGATAGCCAGTGGTGAGATGACGGCGGTGTCCCGGGGAGCGGCGCTGGCCCGCGGCGAGCGGTTCCACTGGGACGGGACCCCGGCATGAGCGGCTCCTTCGTCCGCACCGTGGCCGTGGTGGGCGGAGGCCCCGCCGGGGCCTTCTGCGCGCTGGAGCTGGCCCGGCTGCTGCCGGATGCGGCCATCGAGCTCTACGACCGCCAGGACCGGGGGCCCGGGGCCGGCATCGTGCTGACGGACGAGTTCGCCGAGCGTCTGCGGGCCGTCCACCCCGAGGTGCTGCGGCTGCCGGAGTCCGCGTACGCCTCATGGGACGAGACGGTCACGATGATCGGCGGCGAACGAATCCGGTCCGGCGCCTTCGGCATGTCGGGGATCTCCCGTCAGGTCTTCCACGCCCATGTCCGCGCGCTGGCCGCGCGGAACGCGAATGTGCGGCTGATCGAGCGGGCCGTCACCGAGCTGCCGGAGCGGGCGGACCTGGTGGTGCTGGCGGACGGTGCGGGCAGCGAGCTGCGCCGGGAGCGCGCCGACCGGTTCGGCACCTCCGTCTCCCCGGGCCGCACCCGGTACTTGTGGATGAGCACACCCGCGGTCCTCGAACCGTGTTTCCTCCTCAAGGACCTGGGCCCGGGCCCCCTGGTGGTGCACGCCTATCCGCACGCGGCGGATGCGAGCACCTTCATCGTCGAGGCCGATCCGGAGACCCTGTCCGCCCTCGGCCTGCTCGAACTCCCCTCGAGTGAAGCGGAGTTGAGGCTGGCCACGCTGTTCCGCGGCGAGCTGGGCGGCACCCCGTTGACGGCCCGCACAGCGGGCTGGCAACCGTTCCGCACGGTCGTCAACCGCCGCTGGTCCGACGGCCGTACGGTGCTGGCCGGGGACGCCGCGCACACGGTCCACTTCTCGACCGGCTCGGGCACGACTCTGGCCATCGACGACGCGCTGTGCCTCGCCCGGTGCATCGCCGGACACGACGATCCGCTCCAGGCGCTGGCCGAGTACGAGCGCATCCGGCGGCCGGTCGCCGAGCGGACACAGGCGGAGGCGGCGGAGAGCACCGAGTGGTTCGAGCAGTTGTGCCGGGGCGGCCGGCTGGAGGGGCACCAGACGGTGTTCGCCCTGCGCAGCCGCCGGACGGCGAACACCTTCAGCCGACTGCGCGAGCGGGACCCGGAGTTCGTCGCGCGCACCGTGGCGCGACTGGCCGGTCACCCCACCGGCGCGGAGCCCGTCGATGTGCCGCTGACGGTGGGCCGGGTGCGCCTGGACAACCGACTGGTCGAGGTGGAGTGCCGGGACGGCCGGTGCGTGCTGCGCGGCGCGGACGGCACCCGGGCCGTGGGTCTGGTCGTGGACCGCGCCCCCGAACTGCCGCTGCCCGGGATCGACTTCCTCGCGGTGCAGGCCCGGCCGGAGGGCGGCCGGGTGACCAGGAGCGCTCTTGCCGCCCGGGTCCGCAGCGCGGCGGCGCTCCCCATCGCGCTGCTGGTCGACGAGGAGCTGCCCCGGGACGAGGCCAACACCCTGATCGCCGCGGCGCGTACGGACCTGGTGGCCACGTCATGAGCCGTGGCGGCCCGGCGGACTCAGAAGTAGTTGCGCATCAGCTCGGCGGCATAGGCCGGACCCCGCACCTCACCGCGCGGGGCGAACTCCGGCAGATACGGCTTGACGTCGAGAACCGGGGAGCCGTCGATCGCGTCGAGACCGTGCACGGTGAGCGTCAGTCCGTCGACGCCCGCGAGGCTGCACACGGTCACCCCGAGGTGGTTGGGCCGGTTGGGCGCGCGCTGCGCCAGGATGCCGGACAGCGGCCAGTCGGTGTTGCCCCGCGGGTACTGGTTCCCGGTGCAGGTCCGCGTCGCCAGATGGAACGCGAAGATCACCTCGACGTGCGAGTAGTCGTCGAGGCCGGAGGTCGCCGACTCGTCGAACACGGCCGGGTCCAGCTCGATCCGCGAGACCACCGCCCCCCACCCGTCCTCGTGGACCTGTTGGCGTCCGCCGCGTACCACTCCGATGGGAGTGATCGGATTCATTCCATCCCCGCTTCCTGTCCGGTGGATCTCGGTCGTCCGGAACCCGCGAAGCATGTCCGCCCGTCCGCCGCGGAGTCAACCACCCCCCACCAAGCGAGGTGCCAGCCATGTCCCGCCTGATCTCCCGTCTGCTTCCCGACCCCGGCGCCGGCCGGGTGCTGGTCCTGTGCACCGCCGTGGCCAGCCTCGGGAACGGGCTCTACGCCACCGGCGGCGCCGTCTACTTCGTCCATGTCGTGGGGCTGTCACCGGGGCAGGTGGGCATCGGCATGTCGCTCGCCGGCATCCTGGCGCTGGCTCTGGGGGTGCCGGCCGGGCACCTCGCCGACCGGTTCGGGCCGCGGGGCACCACCGCGCTGTTCGCGCTGGGGAAGGCGGCGGCGCTCGTCGCGGCGGCCTTCGTGCACTCCTATCCGGCCTATCTGGTGATGGCCGTGGCCCTCGGGCTGGCCGAGCAGAGCGGCAACGTCACCCGGGGCGCGCTGGTGACGGGGGTGATGGGCCGAGAGGGCCGGGTCCGGCTCTCGGCGTACATGCGCAGCGTGTTCAACGGCGGATTCTCGTTGGCCTCGCTGGCGGCCGGCCTGGTCATCGCCGCCGATTCGAAGACCGCCTTCCTCGCCCTGTTCTGGGGCAATGCCGTGGCCATGGTGCTGGTCGCCGCGCTCTACATGCGGCTGCCCATGGTCCCGGGCATCCCGCGCGCACCCCGCGGCAAGCGACCGCGCGGGGCGATGCGCGACGTCCCCTATCTGGTGGTCGCCCAGGTCTCCGGGATCGTCAGGATCGGGCCGACCGCACTGGCGGTGGGACTGCCGCTCTGGCTGGTGGTGCACACCGACGCCCCCCGGGCACTGGCGGCATGGATCATGCTGGTCAACACGCTGATGGTGGTCGCCCTCCAGGTGCGGATGGCGCGCGACGCGGACACCGTCCAGGGGGCGGCGCGACTTCAGCGGTTCACGGCTGTGGTCCTCGCCGTCGCCTGTGCCGTCACCGCTGTGACCGGATCGATGCCCACCTGGGCGGCCGCCGTCGTGCTCCTGGCCGTCGCGGTGCTCTTCACCTTCGGGGAGATCTGGGGCGAGGCCGCCCGGTGGGGGCTGCGGTACGAGCTGGCGCCCGCGAACGCCCAGGGACAGTACCTGGGGGTCTTCGCGACCGGTGACGCCTTCGCCCTGATCGCCGGGCCGGCCCTGGTCACCACGGTGCCCGACCGGCTCGGCGGCCCCGGCTGGCTGGTGATCGCCGCGCTGTTCCTCACCGTGCTGGTCGCCGGCGGCCCCGCCGTCCGGTGGGCGGAACGGACCCGGGTGCCGGAACCCGAGTCGGCCGCTGTCCCGCTGACCACACACACGTGACCCGTGCGGGCCTGACCCACCCGCGGGTCAGCCACGTGACGCTCGCCGCCGAGGAGCCTCGCCAGGGCCTACCGGGCCGGTTCCCCGGCGGCGAGCTGGAAGACGTCCGACTCCGCGCCGTTGGCCGAGCAGGTCGTGCAGGTCGGCTCCGGCGCCGCGGCAGGTGGACAACCCGATGGCCGACGGCGCCGGCTACCTCACCACCGAACTCATGCGCTTCGGCAACGTGCCGACCATGCCGTTGGAGATCGATCAGGCGTCAGGAGCGGAGAACAGCAGGCAGTAGTCGCCGGTGACGCTCTCCGACGGTGTGCTCCACTCGAAGTAGATCTCGCCCTCGAAGTCGAGCACCTCGGACAGCGTGTGCCCGACGTCGAACGCCAGCGGGGTGACCTTGCCGCTGGAATCACGGAAGTTGCCGACGCAGACGCCGATCCGGCCGCCCGGACGCAGATGCCTGCCGATGGTGCCGAAGATGTCCGCCAGTTCGGCGAGATAGCGCCGGTAGGAGCCGTCCATGGTGCGGAACGCGGTGAGCGGGTTCTCCGGGTGGTCGTGCCGCGCCATGTACGGCGGGCTGGTCAGGCACAGGTCGAACTCGCCGAGCCCGAGCCGGTCCCAGTCGCGCACGTCGCCCGCGACGAACCGGCTCGGCGAACCCGCCGGCAGCCGGGCGTTGCTCGACGCGACGCGCTGCTCCTGCAGTTCGATCCCGGTGCCGACGCGGCCGAGCCGGTCGGCGACGACGACGGTGGTCCCGTAGCCGGAGAACGGGTCGAGCACCCGGCCGCCCGGCGGACTGTACGTCGTCACGATCGGCCGGATCTGCGCCTCCGTGAAGTGGATGTCGTTGCGCGCACCTGGCGGCCGCTCACGTGCCTTGTCCGCGCTGTCCAGGTGGAGCAGCCGGTGTGCCGTCATGGTTTCCTCCTACGACGAAGACGACCCGTCTCCCGTCCCGCGGACGATGCCCGCGGTGGGGGAGAGGGGTCGTCGGGGCGTGGTCGCCTCAGGCCGTGGCCTGCTCCTTGCGCTGCGGCGTGTAGTCCGCGTGGTCGATGGCGCGCTCCCACACGGCTTCGAACGCCTCCTTGCACTGCCGGATCAGCTTCGGGTCCTCGGAGAACTCGTGCGGGCCCCACGAGCCGTCGCCGTGGAAGTTGGTCCAGCGCAGCAGGCTGTCGTCGAACACCCAGAAGTCGTTGCCCGGCAGCAGCAGGTCCGACGCGCGCTGCCTCGGCAGCCAGCGCACCTTCTCACCGGCGGGCACGTTGACGATCGTGGTGGTCTCCCACTCGTACTGGATGAAGTCGGTGACCGGCTCGGACACGATCCGCGCCCGCCGCCAGTCGACGCCGCGCTTCGTCGCGTCCTGCACCAGGTCGACCCAGTCGGTGTGCCGGTCGTACTCGATCGGGATGCCCTTCTGCCAGTCCACGAAGACCGGGCCCTTCGGGGTGTAGACGTCGCGCATCTCCAGGTGGACGGCGGAGTGCTTGGTCTGCGCGATCAACTCGGCGAAGGCCGGGAAGTTACTCGACATGCGTATCTCCAATCCAAGGTGGTACCGGGGTGAGACCGAGCCGACCGGCGAGCGCCTCTGCCGGGAGCTCCACCGGCCGCGGCTCGGCGGAGCACGACGCGAGCACCGGTTCGCCGACGCCCGTCAGCCCGTGTGCGGCCGGCGACGCCCTCCATGAGCGGTCGCTCGCCTGCCCGACTTCCGGAGGCGCGGTCATCCGGATACACCGCCCCTCGCCAGTGCCCGCCGCGGGAGGTGAGCCCATGGCCTTGGCCCCAGTTGACCGGTTCCCCCTCGAACCGGGCTGGAGGCCCGGTCCGGCAGCCCCCGCCGTACCGCCCCTGGCACGTTCCGTGACCGACTCGCCCGTGTATGCAACGTGTTGGGGCCGGTCGCGACCGTCCGTACTCCTGCTCGGCCGGAACAGAACCGCGACCGCGTGCGACCTCCTGGACGCGCTGTGGGGCGACCGTCCGCCCGGTCGCCCCATGAACACCATCCGCACCTACGCGTGGCGCCGGCGCAAGCTGCTGGAGCCGGATCCCGCCTCCCCCCGCGTACTCCTCTCGGCGCGGCCACCGCGCAGGTCCAGGGCGGGCGATGCGCGGACTTCCAGGCCCTGGCAAACCCGCAGAGCACCGGCTCACCCCCGGCAGGTCAGGCGGGCTCGGCCGGTGCGAGCGCCGCCGGGTTCTCGTCGACGAGCAGCCGGGCGCCGGTCGCGGCGAGGACCTCCCGCACGGTGACGCCGGGAGCGGTCTCGACCAGACGCAGCCCGTCGGAGGTGACGTCGACGACGGCCAGGTCGGTGATGACCCGGTCCACCACCCGGCGGCCCGTGGCGGGAAGGCTCAGCTCCTCCACGATCTTCGGGGAGCCGTCCTTGGCGGTGTGCTCCATCACGACCACCAGCCGGCGGGCGCCGTGGACCAGGTCCATCGCACCGCCCATGCCCTTGACCATCTTGCCGGGGATCATCCAGTTGGCCAGGTCGCCGTGGGCCGACACCTGCATGGCGCCGAGCACGGACACATCGATCCGGCCGGCCCGGATCATGCCGAAGGAGAGGGCCGAGTCGAAGTAGGCGGTGCCGGCGACCGTGGTCACCGTCTCCTTCCCGGCGTTGATCAGATCGGGGTGCTCGGCGCCGTCGTACGGGTAGGGGCCCACGCCCAGGATGCCGTTCTCCGAGTGCAGCACCACGTGCACTCCGTCCGGCAGGTGGTTGGGGATCAGGGTGGGCAGGCCGATGCCCAGGTTGACGTACTGGCCGTCGCGCAGCTCCCGGGCGGCGCGCGCGGCGAGCCGGTCACGGTCGAGCGGCATGGTCACTTCTCCTCGGAGTCGGTGCGCGGGACGGCTGCTCCGGCGCCGGTGCGCGCCGGGCGCACGGTGCGGCGTTCGATGCGCTTGTCCAGCGAGTCGTCCACGGCGACCACACGGTCCACGTACACGCCCGGCAGATGGACGGCGTCCGGCGGCAGTTCACCGGCGTCGACGACGAGTTCGGCCTCCACCACGGTCACGCGCCCCGCCATCGCGCACAGCGGGTTGAAGTTGCGCGCCGCCGCGTGGAAGACGCAGTTGCCGTGCCGGTCGGCGACCGCGGCCCGCACCAGGGCGAAGTCGGCGGTGATGGCCTCCTCCAGCAGATAGCGGCGTCCGCCGAACTCCCTTGTCTCCTTGGGCGAGGAGGCCACCGCGACACCGCCGTCGGAGGTGTGGCGCCAGGGCAGGCCACCCTCCTCGACCTGGGTGCCCACCCCCGCCGGGGTGTAGAACGCGGGGATGCCCGTGCCGCCGGCCCGGAGCCGCTCGGCGAGGGTGCCCTGCGGTGTCAGCTCCACCTCCAGTTCACCGGTCAGGTACCGGCGGGCGAACTCCTTGTTCTCACCGACGTAGGAGGAGGTCATCCGGGCGATCCGGCCGGTCCGCAGCAGCAGCCCCAGCCCCCAGTCGTCCACACCGCAGTTGTTGGACACGACCCGCAGACCGGACGCGCCGGTCTCGGCCAGCGCGGCGATCAGCGTCGACGGGATGCCGCACAGGCCGAACCCGCCGACCGCGAGGGTCGCACCGTCAGGGATGTCCGCCACTGCCCGAGTGGCCTCGGCCATCACTTTGTCCATGCTCGTCCTTCTCCACCGGGGTCCGTTCCGTGCTCCTCACCCTCGCGGTACCGGACGTCACCGACCATGTGGGCCGATGCCATGACCGGGCCCCGAAGAGCGGTGTCCGGCCACATGCCGCCCGGCCTGCGGCGCTCCTATCGTTCCGGCAATCACGCACCGCGCAGACTGTCAGGAGCCGCTCATCATGCGTTCCAGCGTCACCAGCACCCTCAGAAGCAGATCTGTCCGCGCACTCACCCTCGTCGCGATCGGCGCCCTGGTCGCGGGCTGCTCCTCGGCCGGCACCGCGGGCACCGGGTCCGCCGGTTCGGGGGGCAAGGGCGCCCCCGTGAAGGTGGGTCTGGTCTACTCCCGCAGCGGACTGCTCGCCGCCTACGGCGAGCAGTACGAACAGGGCTTCAAGGCGGGTCTGGCCTACGCGACGCACGAGACGGGCAAGGCCGGCGGCCACCCGATCCAGGTCACCGAACAGGACGACGCGGGCGATCCGGCGAAGGCCGTCGCCGCCGCCAAGACCCTCGTGGGCAAGGGCTGCAAGATCCTCGCCGGCACCACCGACTCCGGTGTGGCGCTGCAGATGGCGCCGCTGGCCGAGCAGAACAAGGTGCTGTACGTCAGCGGCCCCGCCGCCACCGACGCGGTCACCGGCGTCAACGCCTACACCTTCCGCTCGGGCCGGCAGTCCTACCAGGACATCCTCGCCGCCGGAACCCTGCTCGGCGACGCCAAGGGCAAGAAGGTCACCGTGCTCGCCCAGAACTCCGCGTTCGGGCAGGCCAACGTGGCCGCGGTGAAGGCCGTCCTCGGCGCGAAGGGCGCGCACGTCGGCTCCGTGCTCGCCCCGCCGAGCGCCACCGACCTCACGCCCTTCGCCCGCCAGACCAGGGCCGGCAAGCCGGACCTGGTGTTCGTCGCCTGGGCCGGCGCCACCGCGCCCGCGCTGTGGACCGCGCTGAACCAGCAGGGCGTGCTCGACTCCAGCAAGGTCGTCACCGGACTCGCGGGCACCGCCTCGTACCCGATCTTCGGCCCGGCCGGCTCCAAGGTCGCCTTCCTCGCGCACTACTTCCCTGGCGCCGGCGGCGGCAACCCGGTGGAGAAGGCCATGCTCGACGGCATCACCAAGGCCGGCGGCACCCCCGACCTGTTCAGCCCGGACGGCTTCACCGCCGCCCAGATGATCGTGCACGCCGTCGAGTCCGGCAGCGCCACCGACACCGCGGCCATGGCCAAGGCGCTGGAGGGCTGGAGCTTCGACGGACCCAAGGGCAAGGAGCAGATCCGCGGCGCGGACCACGCCCTGCTCCAGCCGATGTTCACGGCCCGGCTCAAGGGCAGCGGCAGCGCCGCCCGGCCCGAGCTGATCGAGAGCATCCCGATGACAGCGGTGGCACCGCCGGCCGCCAAGACGGCGGGCTGAGCGGTGTCCTCCTCGAACACGACGTCACCGAGCGCCGCGGGCGCGCCGGACGCCGGGGAGCCCCGTACCTCCCCGGCGCCGGTGCTCCGGCTGCGCGGCATCGGCTGGACGGTCGGCGGCGCGACCATCCTCGACTCCGTCTCCTTCGACGTCCGCGAAGGCGAGTTCCTCGCCTTCATCGGCCCCAACGGCGCGGGCAAGACCTCCCTGTTCAACCTGGTCAGCGGGCTCAGCCCGGTCTCCCGCGGCACGATCGAACTCGACGGCCGCGACGTCACGACGGAGGCCGCCTACGCCCGGGCCCGGCGCGGACTCGGGCGCACCTTCCAGACCTCCAGCCTGTGGCCGGGCATGACGGTCGCCGAACACGTGGGGCTGGCGGCCCAGGCCGCCGACGGCGGTTCGTACCGGGTCTGGCGCCGTGCCGGCGCCTACACACAAGAGGTCGACCGGGTACTGGCCCGCACTCAGCTCGGGCACCGCGCCGGCACCTGCGCCGACGCCCTCTCGCACGGCGAGAAGCGCAAGCTGGAGCTCGCGGTCCTGCTCGTCGGCGAGCCCCGGCTGATGCTGCTGGACGAGCCGATGGCGGGCGTGAGCGCCGAGGAGGTGCCCGCGCTGACCGAACTCATCCGCTCGCTGCACAAGGAGGAGGGCCGCACCGTGCTCATGGTCGAGCACCACATGGACGTGCTGCTGGACCTGGCCGACCGGCTGGCCGTGATGCACCACGGCACGCTGTTGGCGCTGGACACCCCGCAGGCCGTGATGGCCGACCCCACCGTGCAGCAGGCCTACCTCGGGGAGGAGCTGTGACCCCCGCCCCGGCGCCCCTGCTCACCGTGCGCGACCTGCGGGTCGTGATCGGGGGCAGGCACATCCTGCACGGCGTCGACCTGGAGGTGGCCGCCTCCGGCACCACCGCTCTGCTCGGCCGCAACGGCGCGGGCAAGACGACCACCGTACGCGGCATCCTGGGCCTGGTCCCGCGCACCGGCAGCGTCCTGCTGGCCGGCGAGGAGACGGTGCGCCTCGCCACCCACGCCCTGGTGCGCCGGGGCATCGGCTACGCCCCCGAGGACCGCGGCGTCTTCGCCGCCCTCACCGTGGCCGAGAACCTCCGCCTCGCCGAACGGCCCGGCGCGGGAGAGCCGGCCTACGACCTGGTGCACGAGCTCTTCCCGGAGCTGAGTCGACGCGCCCGGCAGGCCGCCGGCACCCTGTCCGGCGGTCAGCAGCAGATGGTCGCCATCGCCCGGACCCTGCTCAACGGCAACCGGCTGATCATCGCCGACGAACCCACCAAGGGCCTGGCGCGGCCCGGCCGGTCCGTCGGCCAGTCCCGCCACGGCCTGCCGGGGCGCCCGCAGGGGGTCGGCGAACCTGAGCAGCCGGTCGCCGTCCCGCACCAGGAAGCCGGGCGTGAAGGGGCGCAACCGCAGCCGTCGCAGCGGCACCCGGCGCCGTACCTGCGGATAGGCGGTGTTGAACACCTGGAAGCCACGGTCCACGGTGCACCCCGCCACGACGTCGGTGCGCATCCGGCCGCCGGGCCGGTCCCCGGCCTCCAGCAGCCGCACCCGCAGCCCCGCCGTCAGCAGGTCCCGGGCACAGGCCAGCCCGGCCGGTCCGGCGCCCACGACGACGACGTCCCACCGCGTGCGGTCCGGATCTCGGCTGCTCATCTCGCTCCCTCACGCACATCGACTGCCGCCCGGTCACTCTTCCCTCGCACCCGGCTGGGCGGATGCGGGGTGCGACCGATTCGTCCACTGGCCCGCGGGAACCGGAAAGCCAGCGGCCCGTGATCGCCAGGTGTGCCCGTTAGTGCCCCGTCGGCACTCACCGGCCGTCCCCGGCATGCGCCGCCGCCCACCGCAGGGCGGCCGTGCGGCCCCGGGTGGGCACCGTCCACAGGGGGTGGCCGCGCAGTGTCCACCGGCGCAGCAGTGTGTTGGCGGCGAGGAAGCCGCTGGTGGCCGCCCGTTCCATCAGCGCCACCGGCAGACCGGTGCGGACGGTGTCGCCCGCCATGACCAGGCCGGGCGTGGGGGTGCCCACCGTCGGCCGGTCGGCGTGGCCGCCCACCGCGAACAGGGGGCAGTCGGCCCGCCATTCGTGCCGGGCGTCGACCACCTGGGCACCACCGGTCTCCGGGTAGACCCGGTGCAGTTCGCCGAGCAGCTCCTTCTGGATGGTCGTCCGGTCGGCGTCCTCGGGCAGGGCGTATGCGTGCAGTTCCACCACCGAGCCCCCCGTGCGGGCGGCCCATCGGCGGGCCTCGCCCTCCCAGGCGCTGAGCACACTGACGTTGTCCAGGGCGCCGTACCCGCTGGTGCCCAGGAAGCCGGGCCGGTCCGCGCGCACCGGCCGGTCCAGCCACAGGCGGGAGACAAGGAAGGGCGGGGCGGTGCGCAGCCGCGCCACGCGCTCACGCCACTCCGCGTCGCCGAGCCCGCCGGAGCGGGCCACCAGGGAGCGCAGGCCCGCCGGGTCCAGGGCGAGCACCACGGCGTCGTACGGCTCCTCGCCGTTCGCGCACGCCACGGTGAAACCGCCCGACGGCAGGACCGTGACCTCCTCCACCGCGGTTCCGGTGCGCACGCGTGCGCCGAGCCCCTCCAGGCGTCCGGCCAGCGGGTCCCACAGCGCCTGCGGGAACGGCTCCCGGGGCACCTCGAACAGCAGGCCCTCGGCCGAGCCGAGGAAGTAGACGTGGAACATCAGCGCCATCTCCGCGGCCGACAGCCGGCGGGGATCGGCGAAGAAGCTGCGGGAGAACACCTCGAAGGCCAGGTGCCGCGCCGCCGGGGGGAAGCGGATCGCCTCCAGGAGGTCGAACGCGCTGACGTGGTCGAGCCGTTCGTACACCTCGGGCACCCGCACGTCGAGCAGCGGCAGCGCCGCGCGCGGACGCATCCGGGCCAGGTCGCGCACGGAGAACGACTCGCTCAGTGCCACGAACCCGAGCGCGCTCAGCGGCGGTGTGCGCGGCACGTACCGGAAGCTGTCCCGCCGGCCCCCGGAGTGCCGCAGCGGGTAGTCGGGCAGGCCGGTCAGACGGGACAGGGCGGGATCGGTGCGGCGCAGCAGGGCCCGCAGGTTGTAGTACTGCCGGAAGAAGGCGTGGAAGCCACGGCTCATCGTGACCGCCGTGCCGTCGGCCAGCCGGGTGGGCCATCCGGCCAGCCGCCCGCCGAGCCATGCCTCGCGCTCGTACACGGTGACCCGCACCCCGCGCTCGGCCAGCGCGGTGGCCGCGGTCTACAACCCGCACAAGCCGAACGGCGGGCTGACGGCGGAGCAGCTGCGGAACGCCAGGATGATCCTGTGGCGGGGGCACTGCTCGGTCCACG
>NZ_JBSGDB010000050.1:0-30485 GCF_053602155.1 Streptomyces sp. NPDC004561 | reverse complement strand
GTCCGCCGCACTCCCCTGCCGGCCACCGAGGCGTACGAACTCGCCGTGCGCGTCGCGGGGCTGGCGCCGCACCGGCGCGGGACCGAGGCGACCGTGGTCACGGAGGCGCGGCTCGGCGGCGACCTCGTCTGGGAGTCGCGCAGCACCTACCTCGCCCGGCACCGCACCGCCGGGCGCCCCGGGACCGCCGGGTCCCGGGAGGATCAGTCCCCCGCCCTGCCCGTGGTCACCGAGTGGCGGCCCGCCGCGGACGTGGGCCGCCGGTACGGGGCGGCCTCCGGGGACCGCAACCCCATCCATCTGCACCCGCTCACCGCCCGCCTCCTCGGCTTCCCGCGGGCCGTCGCGCACGGCATGTGGACCGTGGCCCGCTGTCTGGCCGCCCACGGCACACCCGACGCGGCCGTGGTCCGGGCCCGGTTCCGGGCACCGGTGCTGCTGCCGGGCACGGTCACCTACGGCGCGGACGCCAGGGGGCGGTTCGAACTGCGGGGCGAGGGCGGACGACTGCACCTGGCCGGGGACGTCCGGGCCCTACGAGCAGGTTCCGGCTGAGCTGCCCAAGGGGGCGGGGAACCGCGGGCTTCCGGCAAACCCTACGGGTCACAGCACTAGACCGACGGAGTCCACCCGTTGCCGCGCATCAGGTTGCCGAGGCCCGCCCACGCGAAGTTCATCAGGGTGGCCGCCGCCTGCCGCGCCGTGACGCCGGGCGTGGCGTTGGCCCAGGCGGCGAGGGACTCGGCGGCGCCGACCAGGGCCTCGGCGAGCCCGGCGACCTCGTGCTCGGGCAGCCCGGGGTCGCGGTGCGCCTCGCGGGCGGCGACCGCGACCAGCCGGGTCACGAACGCGACGATGTCCGCGCGCATCGCGGCGACCTCGGCCGCGAACGGCTCACCGTGGGTACGGGCCTGCAGATGCAGCACCGACCAGCCGTCGGGATGCTCGGCGGTGTGCGCGAAGAACGCCTGCACCCCGTCCCAGAGTTGCCGCTCGGCGGGCAGCTCCAGGACCACCGCCGCGCGGACGGCCTCCGTCAGGGCGGCGGCCTCGCGGCGGATGCAGGCGGTGAAGAGGTCTTCCTTGGAGTTGAGGTACAGGTAGACCAACGGCTTCGAGACGCCCGCGAGTTCGGCTATCTCGTCCATCGAGGCGGCCATGTAGCCGCGTCGGCCGAAGATCCGCACGGCGGCGTCGAGCATCTGCTGCTCCCGCACCGCCCTCGGCATCCGCTTGGTCTTGACGGCACCCATGGGGGCAAGACTAGTTGGGCCCTCGGTCAGGAAGGCTGGCCCTGCGCCCGCGCGGTGTCGTCGGCGATGTCCTCCTGGCTGCGGTTGGCGTCCAGGTTGGCCTTCATCCGGTCGACCTTGCCCACGATGTGCACCGAGGCCCGGTCCCGCTCCTTGCGCAGCACCACCCAGCTGATCGGCGCCGAGAGCACCAGTGCGAGCAGCAGGACCCACAGGCCGTTGGAGCTGCCGAAGCCGCGCGGGAAGATGCCGGAGTAGACGGCTCCCCAGACGACCACGAGGCAGCCCGCGAAGATGCCGAGGCGCATCAGCGTGTAGCGGAGCATCTCAATCCACTCGTCCGATTCCAAAAGGGGTCATCGACCAGTGAAGCACGCCTCGGGGGCGATCATGCAGCGGGGTCAGGCGACCGGCAGCAGCATCATGATGTCGTCCCGGTCGTCGCCGGGGGCGACCCGGATGGCGCCGGGCACCCGGCCGACCTCCTTGTAGCCGCAGGAGCCGTAGAACCGCTCCAGGCCGTGCCCGCCCCGGCAGGTCAGCCGTATCGCCTCGATGCCCTCGGTCCCGCGGGCCGCGTCGGCCGCGGCGGCCAGCAGGTCGCGGCCGTAGCCCTTGCCCTGGTGCCTCGGGTGGACCATCACCGTGTACAGCCACAGCCAGTGGGTCATCAGCCGGTGGGTGTTGCGGGTGAGGAACGCGGCGGCGGCCACCTCGCCCCGCTCGTCCTGCCCGACGAGCAGCCGGGTGCGGCCCTCGGCCATGTGCACGAAGTGGCGCACCAGTTCGGGCCGGATCTCCTCGCGGGTCACCGGGGCGACGAAGCCCACTGCGCCGCCCGCGTCGGAGACGTCCGCCCACAGGTCGAGGACGCCGTCGCGCAGGGCAGGGGTGATGGCCGGATCCAGCGTGAAGGTAAGAGGCATGGAGGGATGGTAGCCATTACCCGAGGGCCCGTGAAGCCACCTTCAGATCGGCCAGCAGCCCCTGGTACGCCCCCTCCCGGTCGTCCGCCCGCAGCACGGCCGACGGATGCACGGTGGGCACCAGCCGCTCCGGCCGCCCGTGGATCTCCTCCTCCAGCACGGTCCCGCGCACCTGGCTCACCCGGAACGACGACCCGAGCAGCGCCTTGCCCGCGGTCGCGCCCAGCACCACGATCAGTTCCGGCTCGACCAGCGCCAGCTCGGCCGCGAGCCAGGGCCCGCACGCCGTCATCTCCCTGAGGCTCGGCGCCTTGTGGATCCGGCGCCCCCGCGGCTCGGACCGGGTGAACTTGAAGTGCTTCACGGCATTGGTGACGTAGGCCTCACCGGGATCGATGCCGGCCTCCGCGAGCGCCCGGTCGAGCAGCTTGCCCGCGGGGCCGACGAAGGGCCTCCCCTGCCGGTCCTCCTGGTCGCCGGGCTGCTCACCGACGAGCATCAGCCGGGCGTCCGCCGAGCCGTGCCCGAACACGGTCTGCGTGGCGTCGCGATGCAGCGGACACCCCCGGCAGCCGTCCGCCGCGCGGCGCAGGGCCGCGAGATCGGCGCCCTCCGGCACGAACGGTTCGGCGGTGTAGGCGTCCTCGAATGCCTTCGTGGCAGCCATGCCCGTCGGGTACCCCTACGCTCCGACGGGGAATCCGCAGGTGCGCACCGGGGGGTGGCCCCCGGGGTCAGACCCGCATCGGCTGGGGCGACTCGCGGCGCAGGGGGTCGGGACCCTCGTACTCGCGGATGATCTCGTAGCGGGTGTTGCGCTCGACGGGCCGGAAGCCCGCGTCGCGGATGAGGTCCAGCAGGTCCTCGCGGGTCAGCTTGTTCGGGGTGCCGTAGTTGTCGGCGTCATGGGTGATCTTGTACTCGACCACCGAGCCGTCCATGTCGTCCGCGCCGTGCTGCAGGGCCAGCTGGGCGGTCTGCACGCCGTGCATCACCCAGAAGACCTTCACGTGCGGGACGTTGTCGAACAGCAGCCGGGAGACGGCGAACGTCTTCAGCGCCTCCGCGCCGGTCGCCATCTGGGTCCGCGCCTGGAGCGTGTTGCGGACCTTGCCGTCCTTCATGTCCACGAAGTCGTGCTGGTAGCGCAGCGGGATGAAGACCTGGAAGCCGCCGGTCTCGTCCTGCAGCTCGCGCAGCCGCAGCACGTGGTCGACGCGGTGGCGGGGCTCCTCGATGTGCCCGTAGAGCATGGTGCACGGGGTCTTCAGACCCTTCTCGTGCGCCAGCCGGTGGATGCGGGACCAGTCCTCCCAGTGGGTGCGGTGGTCCACGATGTGCTGCCGGACCTCCGAGTCGAAGATCTCGGCGCCGCCACCCGTGAGGGACTCCAGGCCCGCGTCGATCAGCTCGTCGAGGATCTCGGAGGCGGACAGCCCGGAGATGGTCTCGAAGTGGTGGATCTCCGTCGCCGTGAACGCCTTGAGGGAGACGTCCGGCAGGGCCTTCTTCAGCTCCCGCAGCGAGCGCGGGTAGTACCGCCAGGGCAGGTTGGGGTGCAGCCCGTTGACGATGTGCAGCTCGGTGAGGTTGTCCGACTCCATCGCCTTCGCGAGCTTGACGGCCTCCTCGATGCGCATCGTGTAGGCGTCCTTCTCACCCGGCTTGCGCTGGAAGGAGCAGTACGCGCAGGAGGCCGTGCACACGTTCGTCATGTTCAGGTGCCGGTTGACGTTGAAGTGCACCACGTCACCGTTCTTGCGGGTCCGCACCTCGTGCGCCAGGCCGCCCAGCCAGGCCAGGTCGTCCGACTCGTACAGCGCGATGCCGTCCTCGCGGGTCAGCCGCTCACCGGAGCGGACCTTCTCCTCCAGCTCGCGCTTGAGCCCGACGTCCATGCCAACACCTTTCTACGACAGCTCGGCCAACCCTATGCCTACACCTCTTCCGGCAGCTCCCCGACCCGGTTCTCCCACTTGGTGGAGAGCACGACGGTGGTACGGGTCCGGGACACCCCCTTGGTCCCGCTGAGCCTGCGGATGGTCTTCTCCAGGCCGTCCACGTCCGTCGAGCGCACCTTGAGCATGAAGGAGTCGTCGCCGGCGATGAACCAGCAGTCCTCGATCTCCGGCAGGTCCCTCAGCCGCTGCGCCACGTCCTCGTGGTCGGCGGCGTCCGAGAGCGAGATGCCGATCAGCGCGATGACGCCGAGGCCGAGGGAGGCCGCGTTGACCGTGGCACGGTAGCCGGTGATGACACCGGCGGCCTCCAGCCGGTTGATGCGGTCGGTGACACTGGGTCCCGACAGGCCGACGAGGCGTCCCAGCTCCGCGTAGGAGGCCCGGCCGTTCTCCCTCAGGGCCTGGATGAGCTGCCTGTCCACCGCGTCCATGCGATCGAAGCCTTCCCCTGAAAAGTTCTGAAGAGTTCCCGAAGTGATGAGAGGTACCGCGCCGCGGCCTACTGCTCCGGCCTGCCGCCGCCCAGTTCGCCGTGCCAGCGCCGGTACAGGCCGTGCCCGACGCCCGCCGCGTCCAGCACCCGTCCGGCGACGAAGTCCACCAGATCCTGGATGTGGGTGGCACCCGCGTAGAAGGCGGGCGAGGCCGGCACGACCGAGGCGCCGGCGTCGTCCAGCGCCACCAGGTGCCGCAGCGTCTGGCCGTTCAGGGGCGTCTCCCGCACGGCGACGACCAGCGTCCGGCGCTCCTTCAGTGTGACGCTCGCCGCGCGCTGGAGCAGATCCTTGGACAGCCCGAGGGCGACCCCGGCCACGCACGCGGTGGAGGCCGGCACGATGAGCATCCCCTTCGCCGGGTACGACCCCGACGACGGGCCGGCGGCCAGGTCGCCCGCGTTCCAGTACCGCACCCCGCTGACGTCCACGTCGAAGGTCCCGGGCTTGCCGTCGGCGCCCCGGGCCAGCCACTCCCGCAGGTCGTCCTGCCAGTGGGCGTCCCGGAACGAGATCCCCGTCTCGTCCAGCAGCGTCAGCCGCGAGGCCCGGCTGACCACCAGGTCCACCGCCTCCCCCGCCGCCAGCAGCGCCCGCAGCACGGCGGCCGCATATGGCGTCCCGGACGCTCCGGAAACCCCCACGATCCAAGGCGCGCGCTGCGATTCTCCTGCGTTCACACCTTGAGCGTACCGGTGGGTCGGGCGGCACTCGGGCCGGGTGGGGACGGCCGCGCCACCGCATCGCCCTCAGACGCTCAGACCACGGACCAGGAGGTCCAGCAGCGCGCACACGAACAGGGCAATGCCGATGAATCCGTTGACGCTGAAGAACGCCCGGTTGAGGCGGGACAGGTCGTGGGGGCGGACGATGCTGTGCTCGTAGAGGAAGGCGCCCGCGACGATCAGCAGGCCCAGCCAGAAGAAGGCGCCGGCGCCCGTGGCCACGCCGTACCAGACGAACAGGGCCGTGGTGATCGCGTGGCAGACCCGGGCGCCCCGGATCGCGGCCGGGATGCCGAAGCGTGCCGGGACCGACATCACGCCGATCCGGCGGTCGGTCTCGACGTCCTGGCAGGCGTAGATCAGGTCGAAGCCGCCGATCCAGATGCCGACGGCGAGGCCGAGGATCACCGCGTCCCAGGACCACGTGCCGGTGACGGCCAGCCAGCCGCCGACGGGGCCCATGGCCTGGGCGACGCCCAGGATGGCCTGCGGGAAGTTCGTGAACCGCTTCCCGTAGGGGTAGACCACCATCGGGATCACCGCGACCGGCGCCAGGGCCAGGCACAGGGGGTTGAGGAGCGCCGCCGCGCCGAGGAAGACCACCAGGGCGATCAGGGCGCCGGTCCAGGCGTGCCGGACGGACATCGCGCCGGTCACCAACTCGCGGTGCGCGGTGCGCGGGTTACGGGCGTCGATCTCGCGGTCGATGATCCGGTTGACCGCCATGGCGAAGGTGCGCAGGCCGACCATGCAGACGGTGACCAGCAGCAGCCGGCCCCAGTGGATGTTCCGGTCCCACTCGTACATCGCCGTCAGGGAGGCGATGTAGGCGAAGGGCAGCGCGAAGACCGAGTGCTCGA
This sequence comes from Streptomyces sp. NPDC004561, assembly GCF_053602155.1. Lineage (NCBI taxonomy): Bacteria > Bacillati > Actinomycetota > Actinomycetes > Kitasatosporales > Streptomycetaceae > Streptomyces > Streptomyces sp. NPDC004561. The sequence continues at coordinate 24,266 of NZ_JBSGDB010000050.1, read as the reverse complement.
TCATCACCAGGCGCAGGAACGCCTTGGTGCGTCCCGGCTGCGGGATCGCGGCGGACGCTGAGCTCACAGGCCGTACTCCTTCCAGCGGCGGTCGACCAGCGCCGCCGTATCGGGGTCCGACAGGACCATGTCCGGCCACCCGCCGTCTCGCGTGTAGCCCTCCTCGGGCCACTTCCGCGTCGCGTCGATTCCCGCCTTGCCGCCCCAGAACTGCTGGTAGGAGGCGTGGTCGAGGTGGTCGACGGGGCCTTCGACGACCGTGAGGTCACGGGCGTAGTCCGTGTTGCCGAGGGCGCGCCAGGCGACCTCGTGCAGATCGTGGACGTCGCAGTCGGCGTCCACGACCACGATCAGCTTGGTCAGCGACATCATGTGTGCCCCCCAGACCGCGTGCATCACCTTCTGGGCGTGCTTCGGGTACTTCTTGTCGATCGAGACGATCGCGCAGTTGTGGAAGCCGCCGGCCTCGGGCAGGTGGTAGTCCACGATGTCCGGGACGATGATCTTCAGCAGGGGGAGGAAGAAGCGTTCCGTGGCCCGGCCCAGGGGGCCGTCCTCGGTCGGCGGGCGGCCCACCACGATCGACTGGAGCAGCGGGCGCTTCCGCATCGTCACGCAGTCGATCGTCAGCGCCGGGAACGGCTCCTGCGGGGTGTAGAAGCCGGTGTGGTCGCCGAAGGGACCCTCGGGGAGCGTCTCGCCCGGCTCCAGCCAGCCCTCCAGGACGACCTCGGCGTTCGCCGGCACCTGGAGCGGGACCGTCTTGCAGTCGACCATCTCGATCCGCCTGCCCGCGACGAACCCGGCGAACAGGTACTCGTCGATGTCGCCGGGGAGGGGGGCCGTGGAGGCGTACGTCACGGCCGGCGGGCAGCCGAAGGCGATGGCGACGGGCAGCCGCTCGCCCCGTCGCGCCGCGACCTGGTAGTGGTTCCGGCTGTCCTTGTGGATCTGCCAGTGCATGCCGATGGTGCGCCTGTCGTGGCGCTGGAGGCGGTAGAGGCCCAGGTTCCGGATGCCGGTCTCGGGGTCCTTGGTGTGGGTCAGGCCCAGGTTGAAGAAGGACCCGCCGTCCTTGGGCCAGGTGAACAGGGCGGGCAGCCGGTCGAGGTCGACCTCGTCGCCGTGCAGGACGACCTCCTGCACGGGCGCCTCCTTGACCTTCTTCGGCGGCACGTGGGCCATCGCGCCGAGCTTGCCGAAGGCCTCGCGCACGCCCACGAAGCCGTGCGGCAGCTCGGGCCGCAGCAGCCCGCCGATCCTCTCGGAGATCTCGCCGTACGACTTCAGGCCCAGCGCCTTCAGCAGCCGCCGGTCGGTGCCGAAGACGTTCATGGCGAGGGGCATGTCCGACCCGCGCACCTTCTCGAAGAGCAGCGCCGGGCCGCCGGATTTCTGCACCCGGTCGACGATCTCCCCGACTTCCAGGTAGGGGTCGACCTCGGCCCTGATGCGCTTGAGGTCTCCCTCGCGCTCCAGCGCCCGCAGCAGGGAGCGAAGATCGTCGTAAGCCATGTGTCCCAGTATCGGCCACGGGCTACTCTGGCCCGGTCACCGGGCCCGTCTCATCTCGTCGGGAGATCGCACGACCATGCTCAGGTATCTGCCGTTCCTGCTGGTCCTCGCGCTGTGGGTCTATGCCTTCGTGGACTGTCTGAACACCCCGGAGGAAGAGGTGCGCCACCTGCCGAAGGTGGTGTGGGTGACCGTCATCCTGCTCTTCGGCGAGGTGCTGGTCGGGCCGCTCGCCTGGCTGATCACCGGCCGGGTGCGGCGGGGAGGGGCGGACGGCACGACAGCCGGGGAGGGGCACCCCGACGCGGCCGCACGGTGGGTCGCCCCCGACGACAACCCCGAGTTCCTCAAGTCCCTCGGCAAGGACGACGGGTCCGCCGACAGGGACGAGCCGAAGCGGGACTGAGCCGTGGAACTCCGGCTGCTCGTCACCTTCGAGAAGGTCGCGACCGTGCTCGGCTTCACCCGGGCCGCGGCCGAGCTGTCGTACGCGCAGTCCAGCGTGACCGGTCAGATCCGCGCGCTGGAGTCCTCCCTCGGCGTGGAGCTGTTCGACCGGCTGGGCAGCCGGATCCGGCTCACCGAGGCGGGCGAGCGGCTGCTGCCCTACGCGCGGCAGATCATCGAGCTGGCCGAGGAGGCGCGCGCGGCGGTCACCGAGCCGGAGGAGCCCTCCGGCACCCTGACCGTCGGGACCATGGAGTCCCTGACCTCCTACCGGCTGCCCCCGCTGCTGGAGTACTTCCACCACCGCCACCCCGGGGTGCGGCTCGCGCTGCGCACCACCATCGGCGACGAGACCCGGCAGGCGCTGCGTCAGGGCGCCTACGACGTGGGGTTCCTGATGGAGGAGCGGACGGAGCACCCCGGCCTGCGGACCGCGGTCCTCGCCGAGGAGCCGCTGGCGCTGGTGGCCGCGCCCGGACACGTCCTGGCCGGGGCGGCCCTCGGCACGGCCGACCTCACCGGGCAGCCCCTGCTGGCCACCGAGCCGGGCTGCGCCTACCGGGACCTGTTCGAACGGGAGCTGACGGCCCTGGAGCCCGTGCGGTTCATGGAGTTCGGCACGATCGAGGCGACCAAGCGCGCGGCGGCGGCCGGCCTCGGGATCGCGCTGCTGCCCGAGGTGACGGTCGCCGCCGAACTCGCCGCGGGCTCCCTCGTACGACTGGCGTGGGAGCCGCCGTTCACCCTTCGCACGCAGCTGGCGTGGCGGGCCGGGAAGCGGCTTCCGGCGCACGCCCGCCTGTTCGTGGAGCAGGCGCGGCGGCTGCTGTCCGAGCAGGCCGGGCCAGGGTGACCTTGAGGCTCGCGGTCACGATCAGCGGGACGCCGAGCGCCTGGACCGGCCCGATGTGGTGGCCGTACACCGCCCAGTCCATGAACATCGCGACCGCCGGGTAGACGAAGGCGAGCACGGCGATCTTCGAGGTGGGCAGCTTGGCGTAGGCGGCGTACATCAGGACGTACATCACGCCGGTGTGGAGGAGGCCGAGGCCGGCCAGCCAGCCCCAGTCCCAGCCGGTGCCGCGCATCGCGCCGAAGTCCGCGAAGGGCAGCAGCAGCGGGATGCCGACCAGGACCTGGACGAGGGCGATCAGGTGCGGGCGTACGCCGGTGATCCGCTTGGTGACCAGGGTGGACAGGCCGTAGAGCAGCGCGGCGAGCAGGGCCTGGCCGACGCCCACGACATAGGTGCCGCCGCCCGCGAAGTCACCCGGTGTGACGCCCGAGACCAGGATCAGGCCCACGAAGGCCAGGGCGATCCAGCCGGCCTTGGCGGCGGTGAGCCGCTCGCGGAACAGCAGGGCGCCCAGCAGGACCACGTAGAAGGGCTGGGTGTGGTAGACGACCGTGGCGACGGAGATCGACGTGTTCTCGTACGACTGGAACAGCAGGACCCAGTTGAGGACGATGAACACCCCGCCGAGGACGGCGAGTCCCAGCGTGCGGCGGGTGAAGCCGTGGTCGCGCAGCCAGCCGCGCGCGAGGACGTAGGAGCCCAGCGCCAGGGCGCCGAACAGGACGCGGAAGAACACGACGTTGAAGGGCGAGGCGCCCGACTCGACGACGAAGACGCCGAGGGTGCCGGAGAGCACCATCGCGGTCGTCAGCTGGGCCGTGCCCCTGTTCTCTGAGGTCATGCCCATGACGCTAGGAGCAGGCCCTGGGACGGGTCCACGCGCCGGTGGGGCGTCCTTCCGATGGCCCCATCGACGCCGCCGATGACCGGGGCCGGGAGCCGTCGGGACACCGCCCGCGTGCACCCCTCCGCGGCGGCGTTGCCACGGTCCCCGGCGCACCGCAGAGTGAAGACATGGACGAACTCGAGGCCCGCGCCTGGCTCGCCACCGCCGTCGAGGAGGCCCGCACCGGCCTCGCCGAGGGGGGCATCCCGATCGGCGCCGCGCTCTACGGCCCGGACGGCGCCCTGCTCGGCCGCGGCCGCAACCGCCGGGTCCAGGACGGCGACCCGTCCGCGCACGCGGAGACGGCCGCGTTCCGGGCGGCGGGCCGGCGGCGGTCGTACCGCGGCACGACCATGGTCACCACCCTCTCCCCCTGCTGGTACTGCAGCGGCCTGGTCCGCCAGTTCGGGATCTCCCGGGTGGTGATCGGCGAGGCCACCACCTTCCACGGCGGCCACGACTGGCTCGCCGCGCACGGCGTGGAGATCGTCCTGGTGGACGACCCCGCGTGCGTCGACCTGATGACCGGCTTCGTCGAGGACCGTCCCGCTCTGTGGAACGAGGACATCGGTGAGTGAGCCCCGGATCCCCACCATCGACCTCGGGCCCTGGACCGGCGGGGACGACAGGACCCGCGCGGACCTCGCCCGCACCGTCGACGAGGCCCTGCAGACGGCCGGCTTCCTGCTGGTCACCGGGCACGGGGTCGATCCGGGCCTGCGGGCCGGGATCCGGACGGCCGCCCGGGCGTTCTTCCGGATGCCCGTCGAGGTCAAGCGGCGCTACCGGGCGAGGGTCGGCGGGCGCGGCTGGCTGGGGCCCGGCGCCGAGGCCAACGGGTACGCGGAGGGGACCGAGACACCGCCCGACCTGAAGGAGTCGCTGACCTTCGCGACGGACGAGCCGTTCGACGACCCGGTCGTCGACGCCGAGTGGTACGCGCCCAACGTGTGGCCCGCCGAGGTGCCCGAACTGCGGACGCTGTGCGCGCGGTACCTGGCGGAGATGGCCGCCCTGCAGCGGGAGCTGCTGTCCCTGCTGGGGTGCGCGCTCGGCCTGGGACCCGGGTTCTTCTGCCGGCACCTGGACCATCCGACGTTCGGCTTCAACATCAACTGGTATCCGGGCACGGAGGTCGTCGGCGAGCCGTGGCCGGGGCAGTTCCGGATCGGGCCGCACACCGACTTCGGGACCGTCACCATCCTCGACCGGCAGGCCGGGAAGGGCGGGCTCCAGGTGTACACCGACGCGGGCGGATGGGAGGACGCGCCGTACGACCCGGCCGCGTTCACCATCAACATCGGGGACCTGATGGCACGGTGGACCGGCGACCGGTGGCACTCGGGCCGGCACCGGGTGCTGCCGCCGCCGGCCGACGCGCCCGGCGAGGAACTGCTGTCGCTCGTGTACTTCGGCGAGTGCACCCCGGGGACGAGGGTGGAGTCCCTGCCGGCGCCGCTGGGCCGGGTGACGTACCCGCCGGTGGACTCGCACGTGTACCTGCGGGAGAAGCTCGACTCGATCACCGTCGGTTAATCACTTCCGCGTTCGGCCCGCCACCCGTTGAGTTGAAATGAACCCAACGGGCATGTCCCGGCCGCGTCCCACGGCATTGCCTTGACCGGGGGGCCCGCATCCAAGGGCCCCTTCTGCGATGGGAGACGCGTGCGAATCACTGACATCCAGCGCTGCGGGGTCCGGCCGGGACGGCTCGTCGAGTGGACGCTGAGCCCGGCGACCGTCGCGGCGGCGAGGGAGCTGCCGGAGGACTCCCGGCCGCCGGCCTACATCCAGGAGTCGCACATCCGGACCGCCAAGTGCGTACGGGACGACGGGCTGTTCGTGCCGACCTGGCTCGGCACCGCCTTCGACCTCCCGGGGCCGGTCGACCTCGACGTCCTCCAGGAGGCGCTGCGCGCCTGGACCCTGCGGCACGAGACGCTGCGCAGCGGCTTCCGCTGGGCGGGCGACGAGCTGCGCCGGTTCACGCTCGACCCCGCCGACGTGTCCCTGCGCCGGGAGCAGGTGGGCGACTTCCCCGACGCGCGCCGGCTGGTCCGGCACCTCCAGGACCGCTTCGACGCCGTCGCGGACGCGCTGCGCTGGCCCAACCTGATCTACACGGCGGTCGTCCGCGAGGACTCCACCAGCGTGTACATGGCCTTCGACCACAGCAACGTCGACGCCTACTCCCTGCACCGGATCGCCGCCGAGGTCCACGAGCTGTACGCGGCGGGGCTCACCGGGCGCGCGCCCGCGGCCGCCGCCCCGGCCGCCAGCTACGTCGACTTCTGCGAGATCGAGCGGGCGGACGCGGACCGCATCGACGGCGGGCACGACATCGTGGCGCGCTGGCGGGAGTTCATCCGGCGCTGCGACGGCACCCTGCCGGGCTTCCCGGTGGACCTCGGCCTGACGCCCGGGGCTCCGCTGCCCCGGCAGCGGATGCTCTGCGAGCCCCTCGCGGACGCGGACGCGGCGGCCGCGTTCGAGGCGTACTGCCGGCCGTACGGCGGCAGCATGGTCGGGGTGCTGGCGGCGACCGGGCTCGTCGTCCACGAACTGGGTGGGCAGCCCGTGTACCGGACGGTGGTGCCGTTCCACACCCGGGTGAAGTCGCGGTGGACCGACTCGGTGGGCTGGTACGTGGGCGGAGCGCCGGTCGAGGTGCCCGTGGGCCGTACCCGCGGCCTCCCGGACGCGCTGCGGGCCGTGCGGGCGCAGCTGCAGGCCAACCGGACGCTGGCCCGGATGCCGCTGGCCCGGGTGCTGGACCTGATCGGCGCGGACTTCCGGCCGACCTCGCCGGACCTGTACTCGATCGTCTCCTACCTGGACACCCGGGCCATCCCGGGCGCCGAGCGGTGGACCGAGATGCGGGCGCACGCGCTGCTGCGGGTGTCGTACGGCGACCAGGTGTGCGTGTGGGTGAGCCGGCAGCACGAGGGGCTGTGGCTGGCCGGCCGCTACCCGGACACGGACGTGGCGGCGAAGAACATGCGGCTGTACGTCGAGCGGCTGCGGGACCACATCGCCTCGGCGGGCCACGGGAGCCTGCCGGCCGTGTCGTAGAACGGCCGGAACCCGGATTCCGGAAGTCGTGACCCAACGGACACCACTGACCCTGGTCCGGAGCAACTCCCCCTTCTTACACTGCTGTTGAGGGGGGCGATGCGGTGCACAGACGGTTGCACGGGCGGGGGGCGCTGTTCGACGTCGATCCGGCCGGTCTCGCGCCACGCCTGGTGGGCCTGCGCCCCGGCCACCATCGCGCCCATCCTTTCGAGCACCCGGACGAGCCGCCCTTCGTGGTGCTGGCCGGCGCCCGGGGCCTCGGCAAGAGCGCCGTGCTGGCCGAGCTGCGGGACGCCTACCAGGGACACACCCCGGTCGCGCTGGTCGACTGCGCGGAGGGGCAGTTCGCCCGGCCGCCCGCGGACCGGCCCGCCGCGTCCTGGTCGCCGCTCGCGCAGGCGCTGCTGGTGATCGCCGAGCAGCTCGCGGAGCCGGTGACGGGTGCCGGGCGGATCACCTTCCCGCGGCTGATGTCGGGCCTGGTCGCGGTGGCCGCGGGCGGCTGGGGCGACGCCGACTCGGAGCGGATCCGCCGGGAGGTCGAGCGGATCCTGCTGCTGAACGAGGGCGGCTCGTGGATCAGCGGGTTCGCCGGGCGCTGGGCGGGAAAGGTGGCGGCGAAGGTGGTCGCGGCGGCCACGGGCACCGGGCCGCTGGTCTCGGGCGCCATCGAGGCGACCCTGGAGTCCGTCGCGGAGGGCTTCACCAGCCGCCGGCACCAGAAGGCGTCCGTGTGGTACCGGACGTACCCGAACGCGGGCGCCAACGCGCAGCGCGGGCTCATCCTGCTGTCCCAGCACTTCCGGGACGGCGGCAGCTCGCGCGAGCACGCCGAGCGGTATCTGGTGCGGGCGCTGCTGGCCGACCTGACGGAGGCGTACGCGGGCGTGCTGCCGCGCATGCAGCGGCTCGGCCGGCCGCTGGTGCTGATCGACAACGCGCAGTCCGCGCCCGGCCCCGGGCTCGTGGCCGCCGTGCTGCGCGACCGCGCCGAGGGCATCGGGGACCAGGTCGCCTTCCTCGCGGCCCGGCGCGGCGAGGGCCGCGAGGAGCTGCGCAGCGCCGTACGCCGGGAGCTGGCGGAGGTGGTCCGGCGCACCGGCTGGGCGCCGGACGCGGCCCCCTCCTCGCGGGCGCTGCTGGTCGCGCTGCCGCCGCTGAGCGCGGACGACACCCTGCACATCGTCGGCGCGGTCTGCGCGGACACCCCCGTGCCGTCGCATCTCCCGGCCGCCGTCCACCGGTTGACCGGCGGGAACCCGCTGGGCATCGTGCTGCTCGCCGAGTCGGCCGCGCAGCATCTGCCCGCGGTGTCCTCGCTCGGCGAGCTGCTCACCGCAGAGGTCCGCCCCGCCGAGGACCGGCCCGGGGTGCCCGCCCACCAGGCGCTCCTGGACCGGCTGGTGCCGGCCGAGCACCTGGACGAGCTGACCGTGCTGGCCGCCGCCCACGACCACGGCTCGGCCTGCGCCCTGGCCACGGCCCTGCTGCCGGACACCTTCGGTCCCGCGGACGTACGGGCCCTGCAGACGCTGCTCGCCGAGGAGGGACTGCCCGTCGTGCCGGGCCAGTTCGCCGGCGACCCGTTCGTGCGCACCCTGTTGTTGCTCCGGCTGCATCTGCGGGACGAGGACCACGCGTCGTGGCGCACCGCGCACGAGACGCTGATCGCGCACTACGCGGCGCCCGAGCAGGCGCTCTACCGGCTGCACCACGAACTCGCCCTCGGCGGCGCGGACTCGGCCGTCGCCCATCTGCGCGACACCTTCGCCTCCGCCGACACCCGCGACTGGCTGCGCACCCTGCGCTTCGTCGCGTCCGCGCCCTACTTCCACGCGCACGACGCCGAGGGCCGCGACTTCACCGGCCGCGGCGACCGGCGGGCCGCCGTCGCGCTCGGCCGCACGGACGCCGAACACGACGTGCCGGACGGCGTGGACGGCGTCCTGCACCTGCGGATACGGCGGTTGCTGCACGCGGTGTGGCAGCTGGCGGACCCGCTGGTGCTGCCCGACCCGAAGGTGTGCGACCGGCTCCGCTTCGAGCTGGAGCAGCTGTCCAACCTGCGGCCGGCCGGCAACGCGCTGCTGTGGCGGGCCTCCCGGGACTGGCCGGCGGCGGCGCTGGCCGGACACCCGCTGGACGGCCCGGAGGACGCGGACGACGGTGAGGACGACCGGAGCGGGGAGGCGTGATGGCGCGCGGGGGCGTGGGGACTTGGGTGCGCGAGCACGTGTGGGAGATACCGCTGCGCCGCTATCTGTCCCTGCTGGTGGCGGCGGCGCTGGTGGCCGGAGCGGTCCTCGCGGTGCGGGCCCTGGCGCACGACGACCGCTCGTGCGCGCCCGGGGTGGCCCGGCCGGAGGGCAGCGGCGAGTGCGTGGGCGTGGCCACGGGCCCGTACGACTTCGGGCAGCCCCGGCTGCGGGACGCCGTGCGGGCGATCGCCCGGGAGAACGGCCGCCTCAGTCCCGGGGGCTATGTGACGGTGGCCCTGATGCTGCCGTACACCTCCACGTCGGCGACCAGCCTGAACGACATCCAGCACCAGTTGCAGGGGGCGTATCTGGCGCAGTACCAGGCCAACCACGACTCCAACGGCCAGGCCCCGCAGATCCGGCTGGTGCTGGCCAACCCGGGCGCGACCGGCGACCACTGGCGGCAGACGGTCGACCGGCTGACCCGGATGACGACGGGCGCCGACCGGCTGCGCGCGGTGGCGGGCGTCGGGCAGAGCACCGACAGCAACAAGAGGGCCGTCGCGGAGCTGACCCGGCGCGGCATCCCGGTGATCGGCTCCTCCATCACCGCCGACGACCTCGCCAACGGGCAGCAGGGCAAGGATCCCTACCCCGGTCTGGCCCGGGTGTCGCCGACCAACACCGACGAGGCCCGTGCGCTGGCCTCCTTCGCCAAGGTGAGCGCGGGCAAGGCGCTGCTGGTGTACGACAAGCCCGGCGACCCGTACACGCGGACGCTGCAGGAGTCGTTCGCCGCGCTGATCAAGGGATCGCCGTACGAGCCGCAGCCGTTCACCCCGCCCGCCGACCGCAGCCAGGAGGGGACGACGGCGAACACCTTCCGGCAGATCACGGACCTGGTGTGCGACACCTCGCGGGAGACGGACACGATCCTCTTCGCGGGCCGGCACACCCAGCTGCGGCAGTTCATCAACGCGCTCGGCGGCCGGGGCTGCCAGGACCGGAGGTTCACGGTGCTGACCGGCGACGAGGCCTCCTATCTGACCCATGAGAAGGCCCTGGACCGCGACGCCCTCAGGCACAACCTCTCCGTCCGCTACACCTCCCTCGCCCACCCGGACGCCTGGGCGAAGGACCCGGCGCGGACCGGCGGTTCGGCGGCGGACTTCGCGGTGCTGAGCGGGCTGCTGACGGCCGCGGCCCGGGAGCCGGTGGGCCCGATCGGTTCCACCGCCCTGGACGACGGCCAGCTGATCATCGGATACGACACGCTGCGGCTGGCGGTGCACGGCATCCGCGAGGCGGTCCCGGCCGGGCGGTCCGTCCCGGCGCTGGCGGACGTGGGACTGCAGTGGCCGCAGGTCAAGGGCTCGCTGCGGGTGGCCGGGGCGAGCGGCTGGATCTGCCTGGACGTGCACGGCAACCCGTACGACAAGGCCGTACCGATCGTGGAGCTGACCCCGGAGGGCGACGCGCGCTTCGTGCGGATCGCCTGGCCGGAGGGCAGGCCACCGGGGAGTCAGTGCCTGCCGCCGTCCTAGGTGAGCTGGCCCGGCAGGGGCTCCTGCCCGGGCGGCTCCGGCGAGGGCTCCAGGGTTCCGATCAGCCGCTCGAAGCGGGCGCGCCAGCCGGACTCGGACTCCCCCTTGCCCTGGTACTCGTGGGTGAAGCGCAGCGCGCTCCCCGCCTCCCCCTCCCGCTCCAGATGGAACCGGATCCGGCCGCCGCCCTCGACGGTGTACTCCGCGACCCGGTCCACGTCCCAGGCGGTCACCCGGCCGGAGCCCAGGTCACGCAGGGTGACCTCGCCGTCGAGATGGGGTTCGAGAACGTCGACGGCGGTGCACCACGCCCCGAGTCCCTCAGGGGTGGACACCGCCGGCCAGACGTCTTCCATGGGCCTCGGGATCCGCACCAGGAAGTGGAGTATGTGCGTGTTCCCGTGGGTCTGGCTGGTGCCCTGTGCGATGGAACCGCTCATGACACCAGTGTGGTCGACCCGCGGCTCAGACGCCCGCGTAGGAGTGCTTGCCGGTGACGAAGATGTTGACGCCGTAGTAGTTGAACAGCCAGCAGCCGAAGGCGATCATCGCCAGGTAGGCGGCCTTGCGGCCCTTCCAGCCGGCCGTGGCGCGGGCGTGCAGGTAGCAGGCGTAGCCGACCCAGGTGATGAAGGACCAGGTCTCCTTGGGGTCCCAGTTCCAGTAGCGGCCCCAGGCGTCGCCCGCCCAGATCGCGCCCGCGATGATCGTGAAGGTCCACAGCGGGAAGACGGCCGCGTTGACCCGGTAGGCGAACTTGTCCAGGGAGGCGGAGGCGGGCAGCCGCTCCAGCACCGAGGTCGCGAAGGCGCCGGGCTTGCCGCCGGTCTGGAGCTTGTTCTCGTACGAGTCCTTGAACAGGTACAGGATCGTGGCGACCGCGCCGACGTAGAACACCGCGCCGCAGAAGATCGCGGTGGAGACGTGGATGTACAGCCAGTACGAGTGCAGGGCCGGGACCAGCTGGTCGCTCGCCGTGTAGAGGACGGTGACCGCGAGGCCGAGGTCGAGCAGGACCGTGGTGATCAGGAACAGGCCGAGCCAGCGCACGTTCTTCCTCAGGGCCAGCAGCGCGAGGTACACGCCGACGGCGACCGTGGAGAAGGTGATGTTGAACTCGTACATGTTGCCCCACGGCGCCCGCTGCACGGAGGCCGCGCGGGCGACCACACCGGACAGCTCGACGATGAAGGCGAGCACGGTGAGGGAGACGGCGATCCGCCCGTAGAGGTCGCCCTGGTCGTCACCGCCGTGCGCGCCGGGGCCGTCCGGTACGTCCCGGGCGCCCGCCGCCGACCGCACGACGACCTGGGGCCGCTCCAGCACCGCGGTGCCGCCGGCCTGCTTGACGGTGACCGCGGGCCCGGTCTTGCGCTGCTCGCCCTCGGTGGTGAGCGCGGCGGCCGTGCGGGCCACCTTGCTGCGGCTGCCGAAGAGCCATTCGGCGATGTACGCGAAGAAGGCCAGGGTGTAGACGGCCATCGACGAGTAGATCAGCGTGTTGCTGATGCTCGCCAGGTGTTCGTTGGTTGCGGCGGCGAGAGTCACTTCTCAGCCCCTTCGGCAGGTACGACGGAAGATTCGGTGGAGTCGTCGTCGGGTTCGGGTGCTCCCGGCGCCTGGTCGTAGAGGATTCCGGCGAGGTCGCCCAGTTCCTCGGGCACCTTGGCGGACTCGCTGCGGCCGAGCCCGGCCATCTCGACGACCGTGACGCCGTCGGCGCCGCGCACGGCCCGCACCCACACGCGGCGGCGCTGGATGAACAGGGACGCGGCCAGGCCGAAGATCGCGGCGAAGGCACCGCCCAGCGCCCAGCCGCTGCCGGGCTCCTGGACGATCTCGAAGCCGGCCCACTCCTTGATGTCCTTCTCGAAGGTGAGGGAGCCGGCGCCGTTCGGCAGCGTGAGCGTGTCGCCCGGCTGGAGCAGCTTCTTCAGCAGCTGCCCCTTGCTGTCCTTGAACGCCTTCATGTGGGTCTTGTCGAGCTGGTACACGCTCTGCGGGATGCCCGCGTCCGCGCCGAGGTCGCCGTGGTAGGCGTTCACCGCGAGCAGCGGGTTCACCAGCGCCGGGAACTGCGAGAGCATCGTGCCGCTCTTCGGGTCGAAGGTCGGCACGAAGAAGGCCTGGAAGCCGAGCTCGTCGTGCTTGCCCTGGCTGTCGTGGTAGCCGTCCATCACCTTGATCACGCCGTTGGAGGTGACGTTGCCGTCGAGCGGCAGCAGCGGCACGGCGTCGTGGTAGACGACCTTGCCCTTGCCGTCGCGGACGGTGATGACGGGCGCGTAGCCGTGGCTGACGAGGTAGACCTTGGCGTCGCCGATGTGCAGCGGCGAGTTGACCTTGATGGTCGCCGACCTGTTCCCGCCGTACGCGCCCTGGCTGTAGTCGATCTTCGCCTGGTAGGTGCGCGGCGTGCCCTTGTTCGGGCCGGTGACCTCGTAGGTGCCCGTGAAGTCCTTCAGGTCGAAGCTGAACGGCACCAGGTCGTCGTTCTGGAACAGGCTGCCGGACTTGAAGTCGTCGTACTGGCTGATGGCGTTGGCGAACCCGTCGCCCTCGACGACCAGCTTGGTGCCGTCGGACTTGTACATCTGGCCCCAGGCGAAGGAGACCAGCAGCACGATCAGCGCGACGTGGAAGACCAGGTTGCCGACCTCGCGCAGATAGCCCTTCTCGGCGGCGACGGCGTCCCCGGCGACATGGGCGCGGAAGCGGCGCTTCCGCAGCAGCGCGAGCGCGGCCTCGCGGACCTGCTCGGGGTCGGCCTCGGTCCGCCAGGTCGTGTACGCGGGCAGCCGGGTCAGCCGCTGGGGCGCGCCCGGCGGACGGCCGCGCAGCTGGCCGACGAACTGCCAGGTGCGGGGCACGATGCAGCCGATGAGGGAGACGAACAGCAGGATGTAGATCGCGGAGAACCACACCGAGCTGTAGACGTGGAACAGGCCGAGCTTGTCGTAGACCGGCGCGAGCGTCTTGTGCGCCTTGCGGAAGTCGTCGACCTTGTTCAGGTCGGCGCCGGTCTGCGGGATCAGCGAGCCGGGGATCGCGCCGAGCGAGAGCAGCAGGAGCAGCAGCAGTGCGACCCGCATGGAGGTCAGCTGCCGCCAGAACCAGCGGACCCAGCCGATGACGCCGAGGCCGGGGACGCTCGCGAGCTCCTCCTGCGGGGCGGTGGACATCCGGGAGCCGGCGGCTCCGAGGTCCTCCTGGTCCCGGCCGTTGCCGGTTTCGGTCTTGCTCATCGATCAGATCCCCACACTGAAGCCGTTGGACCAGGTCTGCGTCTGCTGCACCAGGCTGTCCCAGGCACCGGTCAGCAGCAGGACGCCGGTCACGATCATCATCGTGCCGCCGATCCGCAGCACCCACACATAGTGGCGCTTGACCCAGCCGAAGGCGCCGAGTGCCTTGCGGAAGGCGATCGCGGTGAGGACGAAGGGCACGCCGAGGCCGAGGCAGTAGATGACCGTCAGCAGGGCGCCGCGTCCGGCGCTCGACTCGTTCCAGGCGAGGAAGTTCACCGAGGACAGGGTCGGGCCGAGACAGGGCGTCCAGCCGATGCCGAAGAGGGCGCCTATGACCGGCGCGCTCACCAGGCCCGTGGCCGGCCGCTTGTGGAAGCGGAACTCGCGCTGCGTCAGCCAGGGCATCAGCCCCATGAAGAACACGCCCATGAGGACCATGAGCACGCCGAGCACCTTGGACAGGACGTCCTTGTACTCCTGAAGGGTCGAGCCGAAGTAGCCGAACAGCGCCCCGCCGGAGACGAACACGGCGCTGAAGCCGAGCACGAACAGAGAGGCGCCGGCGACCATCCGGCCGCGCCGGGCCTCGGCCAGGTCGGTGCCCGCCACGCCGGTGACGTAGGAGAGGTAGCCGGGCACCAGCGGCAGCACGCAGGGCGAGAAGAAGGAGATCAGACCGCCGAACAGGGCCACGGGCGCGGCGACGAGCAGCGCTCCGTGCAGCACGGTCTGGTTCTGGCCCGCTGCGGCCAGCGTCAGCGTCGCGCTCACGTCACTTCTCCGCGAGTACCGGCTCGAGCATCTTCAGCAGGCTCGTGTCGTCGAGCGCCTCGAGAGCCCGCGCGGCCACCTTCCCATGCCGGTCGATGACGAGCGTGGAGGGGATCAGCTGCGGGTTGAGGGTGCCCTTCTTGAAGCGGAGCATCAGCCGGCCCGTGGGGTCGTACAGGCTCGGGTAGTCGATCCCGTGCTCCTTCTCGAAGGCGACCGCGGGGATGGTGCTGGTGTCGCGGGTGTTGATCCCGACGAACTGCACACCCTTGCCCGCGTAGCTCTTCGCCACCTTGGAGAAGTACTGCGCCTCCTCCCGGCACGGACTGCACCACGAGCCCCAGACGTTGACGACGACGACCTGGCCCTTGTAGGAGGCGACGTTCAGGTCCTTGCCGTCGATCGTCTTGCCGGACAGGTCCGGGGCCGCGGCGCGCTTGCCCTGAGGCACGGTGTCGATGCCGTTGTTGCCGGTGACGAAGTTGGTGTTGCCACCGCCGCCGGAGGTGCCGCCCTTGCCGCACGCGGACAGGGTCAGGGCCGCGGCGGCGGCCATGGCGCTGAGCAGGACGGCTCGGCTACGGGTACTCATGTGAAAAGTTTCGCATGTCCGTTCCGGGGATCGGTGGCACCCCCCTCCCGGGCGGAAAACCGCATTTCAGGAGCTATTTACACAGGACATTTCAGGCAAGGAACTGCTTCCAGCCCCCGACGGGCCGCTGGCCGACGTCCAGCCTGCGCAGCTTGGCGATCACCTCGGGCTTCTGCGCGTCGATCCAGTCGGTGAACTGCCGGAAGGAGACCAGCCGCACGTCGGCGCCCTTCTCTTTCTCGCGCGCGATGTGCTTGAAGGCCTCCTCGACGGAGTCCATGTAGATGCCGCCGTTCCACTTCTCGAAGTGGTTGCCGATGAAGAACGGCGCCCGGTTTGTCTCGTATGCCCGCTGGAAGCCGGCGATGTACGCCCCCGCGGACTGGGTGCGCCAGCCCGGGTAGTTGTAGGCGGGCGCCTTGGTGGAGTTCACGGACTGGTTGGCGAGCATGTTGTAGTCCATCGACAGGACCTCGAACCGGCGCCCGGGGAAGGGGACCTGCTGGAGGGGGAAGTCCCAGATCCCCATCCGCTTCACCGGCCACACCTGGCGGCCGCCCGGCGAGGAGGCGTCGTAGCGCCAGCCCAGCCTGCGGGCGGTGGGCAGCAGGTTGTCCTGGCCGAGCAGACAGGGCGTACGGCCGCCGGCGAGCTCCTTGTCGTAGTCGAAGGGCAGCGCGGGCAGATCGTGCCAGCCGGTGTTGGTCTTCCACTCCTTCACGAAGGACTTCGCCTGCCGGATCTCGCTCTCCCACTGCTGTGGCGTCCACCACTTGACCGAGCCGTGGGTCTCGCCGCAGAAGTGCCCGTTGAAGTGGGTGCCTATCTCGTGGCCCTCCAGCCAGGCCCGGCGCACATTGGTCAGCGTGGACTTGATGTGGTCGTCGGTGAGGTAGCCGATGGCGGAGGCGCCGCGCGGGTTGTTCGGGGGCTCGTACATGCGCTTCTTCGACTCGGGCAGCAGATACAGCCCGGAGAGGAAGAAGGTCATGCTCGCGCCGTGCTCCTTGGCGAGGTCCAGGAAGCGCGGGAAGAGTCCGTTGCCGACCTCTCCGGCGCCGTCCCAGGAGAAGATGACGAACTGCGGCGGGGTCTGGCCCGGCTCCAGCTGCTGGGGCGCCGCCGGCTGGTGCGGCTGCTTGCCGGTGAAGGACGTCGAGCCGTCGCCGATGGGGCGGCCCGCGGGCGCGTCGCTCCCGCTGCCCTGCCCGTTCGCCCCGTCGCCGGAACCGTCCGAGTGCCCGCCGCCGTCAGACGACTTGAGGCTCCCGCAGCCGGCGAGCGAGGCGGCCGCGGCCGCACCCGCGCCGAGGCCGAGTATTCCCCTGCGGGAGAGGGTCCGGGAGACGGTGCGCATGGAAATCCCCGATTCATCGCGCTCGTTGGGTAGTCACCCAGTGAGAGGGCGCGACGATCGGGGAAGTTCCGCTGGTTCTTATGTTTTTCGTAATAATCCCGGCAAAAGCGATCTAAGTCATGCGTGCTGACAGAATGTCAGCCGGAGCCGCCCCGGGCGGGTTTCAGGCTCCGAACGCCTTCCCCTGGGCCGTGCCCTTGCCCTTCTGCGGCTTGGCGCCGGCACGCAGATGGACCGGGACGAGGTCGATGGCGGGCTCGCTGTACCCGACGGACACGATCCTGTCGCCGAGATAGGTGAAGGTCGTCAGGGACGCGAGCGTGCACTGCCGCTTGCGCGGATCGTGCCACAGCCGCCGCCGCTCGACGTACGACCGCACGGTCCAGATCGGCAGCTGATGGCTCACCAGCACCGCCTCGTGCCCGCGCGCCTGGTCCTTGGCCGCGTTCAGCGCGCCCATCATCCGGACGACCTGGTCGATGTACGGCTCGCCCCAGGACGGCCGGAACGGGTTGACGAGGTGCTTCCAGTTCTCGGGCCGCTGCAGCGCGCCGTCACCGACCCCGAAGGTCTTGCCCTGGAAGACGTTGTCGGCCTCGATCAGCCGCTCGTCGGTGTCCAGGTCGAGACTGTGCGCCTTGGCGATCGGGGTGGCCGTCTCCTGCGCCCGCTCCAGCGGCGAGGCGCAGACATAGGTGACGTCCCGCGGGGCGAGGTGCTCGGCGACCCGGTCGGCCATCTGCCGTCCCAGCTCGGACAGGTGGTAGCCGGGCAGCCGCCCGTAGAGGATCCCGTCCGGGTTGGCGACCTCGCCGTGCCGCATCAGGTGGACGACGGTGACGTCCTTGTCGTTGGCGTAGCTGGCGCTGTTGCTCACGCGGTGGCCTCCGCAGCCGCCCGGGCCGCCGCCGGAAGGGCGTCGGCGATCTTCTGGATGGCCCGCTCGTCGTGGGCCGTGGACACGAACCAGGACTCGAAGGAAGACGGCGGCAGGTAGACGCCGTTCGACAGCAGCGAGTGGAAGAACGCGGTGAAGCGGAACGACTCCTGCCGCTTGGCGTCCTCGTAGTTGCGTACCTGACGGTCGGTGAAGAACACGGAGAACATGTTGGACGCCGTCTGCAGCCGGTGCGCGACGCCCTCCTTGTTCAGCGCCTCGGTGACCACGGACTGGATGCGCGCCGAGACCGCGTCGACCTTCTCGTAGGCCGCGTCGTCGAGGAGCCGCAGCTGGGCGAGCCCGGCGGCGGTGGCGACGGGGTTCCCGGAGAGCGTGCCGGCCTGGTACACCGGCCCGGCGGGCGCGAGGTGCGCCATGACGTCGGCCCGGCCGCCGAAGGCGGCCGCGGGGAACCCGCCGCCCATGACCTTCCCGAAGGTCATCAGGTCCGGCCTGACCCCGTCGACGCCGTACCAACCGGCGCGGCTGGTCCGGAACCCGGTCATGACCTCGTCGGAGATGTAGAGCGCGCCGTTCTTGTGGCAGGCGTCCCGGAGCCCCTGGTTGAACCCCGGGGCCGGCGGCACGACACCCATGTTGCCGGGCGAGGCCTCGGTGATCACACAGGCGATCTCGCCCGGGTGCCGGTGGAAGGCCTCCTGCACGGCCTCCAGGTCGTTGTACGGCAGCACGATCGTGTCCCCGGCCTGCGCACCGGTGACCCCGGGCGTGTCGGGCAGCGCGAAGGTGGCGACGCCGCTGCCGGCCGCGGCGAGCAGCGAGTCCACGTGCCCGTGGTAGCAGCCGGCGAACTTGATCACCTTGGAGCGCCGGGTGAAGCCGCGCGCGAGCCGGATGGCGGACATCGTCGCCTCGGTCCCGCTGCTGACGAGCCGGACCTGCTCCACGGGCTCGACCCGGGCGACGATCTCCTCGGCGAGCGCGACCTCGCCCTCGCCGGGGGTGCCGAAGGACGTGCCGCGGGCGACGGCCTCCTGGACGGCGGCGATGACCTCCGGGTGCGAGTGCCCGAGGATCATCGGTCCCCAGGAGCACACGAGGTCGACGTACTCGCGCCCGTCGGCGTCGGTGAGGTACGGTCCCCGGCCGGACACCATGAAGCGGGGCGTGCCGCCGACGGCGCGGAAGGCGCGCACCGGGGAGTTCACCCCACCGGGCGTGACGGCGGAGGCACGGTCGAAGAGCGCCTGGGAGGCGGGCGCTTCGTACGGATAGGGCGTTTCGCTCAGGGCACTCATGACGTGCGACTTCTCCGGCTTCTAGGACTCCGGTTGCGTTGTGACCCCATCAGAGTAGGCCGCGGGCCGCCCGCGCAGCCGCCGGCCTCGGGTCCTCAGCGCCGTCATCCGCCATCTGCGAGACTGGCCCCCCTGATACGGACAACGCGTACGCACGTAATGATTCAGGGGCCGGGAAGATCCCCGTGGACTGTTGTTCCACCGCACGTTTCGGGTGGCGGCCGTGGGGGAGGTCACTGACACGATGATCGGGTTGCGCGGCGGGGGCCACGCGTCCTAGAAAAGCAGTCGGGTGGAGATATGCATCGCGGTGGCGGACTGGGCGAGGGGACTGATGACCTGGGTCCTCGACGTGCCCGGCGGGGAAGGCACCGACGCGAGGCGGAGGAAGCGACCGAGGCACGTCAGGCACAGGGTGTACCGGGTGAGCCCGAGAGGTACGACCGGCAGATCGACCGACCGATCGACCGCCGGCACGACCACCGGGCCGACCGCCTCAGGGCGGGGAGCAGGAATGGTGGTCGGGTGGGGGTGACGTACAAGTACTTCGGCGCGCCGGACGGCGCGACCGCGGCCCGCGTCCCCATCTCGATGCGTCCCGAGGAACTCGGCGGCGACGAGCTGGGCATGAACGGCATGTTCACCAAGATCAAGCCGGAGACGATGGCCGCCATGGTGCTCACCGGCATCGAAGGCGTCCCCCTGCACAAGGTCCCGCCGCTCGAACTGGTCGTCCTGCACCCCGACTACGCGGTCGTCAAACTCCCCATGACGGTCGTCGACCCCCTGCGCGGCATCGGCGAGGAAGCGGTCGGCGCGGCAGCCTTCATCTGGTCCACGGTCCCGGACCGCGGCGGCCCCCGGGACGCCTTCAACGTGTACCAGCTGCTGCACGAATGGCAGGACTTCTCCCACCGGCTCCACGAGGCCGGGCATCAGCCGTACTGCCTGGTCTGGCCCTGAGAGCAGGGCGCGCGCAGCCGGCCGGCCTCTCGCCCACGGCCGCGTAGGCACGGACGTCGGTGAGGTGCGGCAAAACTTCGGTCCCGCGGACGACGCGCTCCGGATCACACCCGGCGGAGCACGACGAGGAGGACCAGCAGCACGGTGGCGCCGGCGCACATGCCGTGGGCGACGACGGCGGTGAGGGGAAAGTGCCGCTCGGCGACGGCGCCGCCGGTCGAATGGCGCCCCGAGCTGGGCAGCCAGCGCAGCAGCATCATGAATCCGAAGGCGGCCACGACCAGGACGACCGCGCAGGCCGCCCAGGCCGAGCCCCTGACCCCGCCCACCAGGTACGCCGCCCAGGCGGCGAGTCCGGCCACGGCGAGCGCCACATGACCGAGGACCAGCCACAGCGGCAGCCGGGTCACACCGGGTGTGCGCTGGCGCAGCCCGCCGTGGCGGATCCACACGGTGGCGAGGTAGCCGCCCAGGCTCGCGGTCAGCAGCCACGCGCACAGTACGAAGACACGCATCGCCTTGCCCCCCGTCCTCGATCGGCCGCTCTCTGGCACGACAGGGCCGCGCGCCCCAGGACACCGCACCGAACGGACACGCCCCGGACATCCATCCATGGATTCACCCGTAGGTGTGAACTTGGAGCGAAACCAGCGACCACGCGGACGGAGGTCGAGCGCCTCGGCGGGGCGCGGCCGGCGGGAGAGACGCGGTCCGGACCCACTCCGGCAGCCATCTTTTCGGGCGAAAAGTTCCCACCGTGCGCCGGCGGGCGCGCCGCGTCTTCGGGTAACGACTTGACCACGTTTTACCGAAGAGGGACCTCGGGCACTTGTTAGGTAAGCCTTGCCTGCCTTACGTTCGGTGCGCTTTCCCTGCACGTCAGACCGGAGTCCCCATGTCCAGCGGCAACATCGTCCTGCTCGGCGCCATCGCAGGCTTCACGATCTACCTCGGCCTGCCCGTCGGCCGTCTCCGCAGGCCCACGCCCCGCCTCAGGGCCGGCCTGAACGCCGTCGCCATCGGCATCCTGATCTTCCTCGTGTGGGACGTGCTGGCCCACGCCTGGGAACCGGTCGACGAGGCACTCGGCAAGCACGCGTGGGGAACCGTCGCCTCCGGGGGCGCCACCCTGGCCGCGGGCCTGGCCGTCGGTCTGGCAGGACTCGTGCACTACGACGCCTGGATCGCCCGCCGCCGGGCGGCGGCCGCACGGCCGGCCGGTCCGGGTGCCGCCGCCACCGCCGAACTGGCCGCGAAGCCCCGCAGCCAGGCGAGTTCGCTCGCCCTGATGATCGCCACCGGCATCGGCCTGCACAACTTCGCCGAGGGCCTCGCCATCGGCAACTCCGCCGCCCAGGGCGAGATCTCGCTGGCCCTGCTGCTGATCATCGGATTCGGCCTGCACAACGCCACCGAGGGCTTCGGCATCGTCGCCCCGCTGGCCGCGGAGGGCGAACGCCCGTCCTGGCTCACCCTGTTGTGGCTCGGACTGATCGGCGGCGGCCCCACCTTCCTCGGCACGCTCGTCGGACAGCACCTGGTCAACGACACCCTGTCGATCGCCTTCCTCGGCCTCGCCGCCGGCTCGATCCTCTACGTCGTCATCGAACTGCTGGCCGTGGCCCGCAGGTCCGGCCTGAAGACCCTCACCACCTGGTGCATCCTGCTCGGCCTCCTGCTCGGCTTCGCCACCGACGCCGTCGTCACGGCCGCCGGAGCCTGAACCGGCCCCCGCGGCGCCGGCGCGGTGTTCGTGGGTGCGCCGCCGCAGGTCCGCGGGCCCGGGCGTCACGGCCCGACAAGGCCTGACCAGCCCTGACAACGGCTGCCCGCCCGGCTGAGGCGGGGTCCGCGCGTCCGCTTCCCGGCGGCCGCGCGGACCGGTTCGCCGGCATGCGGAAGGCGGTCCGGCGGCGGAGAATGAAGCTCGACGGGGCGCCGCAGCCTGCCCCCTCATCACCGGCGCGAACGGATCCGCGTCTCACGCCCCCGCAGCCCGCCCGGACGTCGCGCGCTCATGTCCGTCCGCGCGTCACGCGCGGAAGCAGAGGTGGTCAGCCATGGGCGTCATCGACGCAGCTGCTCTCGACAGCCTGCGTGAGTCACTGCGGGGACCCGTCCTCGCCCCGGAGGATCCGGGTTACGACGAGGCGCGCAGCATCTACAACGCCATGATCGACCGGCGTCCGGCCGCGCTCGCCGGATGCGTCGACGTGGCGGACGTACGCACCGTGCTCTCCTTCGCCCAGGACGTGGGCGTGGCGGTGGCGGTGCGCGGCGGCGGACACAGCGGGCCGGGCCTGTGCGTGGTCGACGGCGCGCTGACGCTCGATCTGTCGCCGATGCGCTGGGTGCACGTCGACCCGGAGGCGCGGACCGCGCGGGTGGGCGGCGGAAGCCTGTTGGCCGACCTCGACCACGAGACGCACACCTTCGGCCTGGGCGTGCCGGCCGGGATCGTGTCGACCACCGGCGTCGGCGGTCTCACGCTCGGCGGCGGCCACGGACACCTGACCCGCAGGTACGGCCTGACCATCGACAGCCTGCTGTCCGCCGACGTCGTCCTCGCCGACGGCACCTTCGTCACCGCCTCCGAGACCGAACACCCGGACCTGTTCTGGGCGTTGCGGGGCGGCGGCGGCAACTTCGGTGTCGTCACCTCCTTCACCTTCCGGCTGCACCCGGTGGACGCGGTCGGGGTCGCGGTGACGTTGTGGCCCGTCGACCGGGTGCGGGAGGTGCTGCAGTGGTACCGGGAGTTCCTGCCCGACGCCCCGGAGGAGCTGAGCGGGTTCTTCGCGATGCTGGTCGTACCGCCAGGGCCGCCGTTCCCCGAGCCGATCCACGGCCGGAAGATGGGCGGGGTGGTGTGGTGCTACACCGGCGATCTGGCGGACGACCGCCTGGAGAAGGTGCTGGCCGTCGTGAACGCGCCGGGGCCGCCCGCCTTCCACTTCACCACGCCCATGCCCTACCCGGCCCTCCAGACCATGTTCGACGCGCTGATGCCCGAGGGCCTGCAGTGGTACTGGCGCGGGGACTTCTTCGACGCCATCTCCGACGACGCCATCGCGGTGCACGAGAAGTACGGCCAGAACATCCCCACCGGGCTGTCGACGATGCACCTCTACCCGGTCGACGGCGCGACCCGCCGGATCCCGGCCGACGAGACGGCCTGGACCTACCGGGACGCCGTGTGGTCCGGTGTCGTCGCCGGCATCGACCCGGATCCCGCCAACGCCGGCCTGGTCCGGCAGTGGTGCGTCGACTACTGGACCGACCTGCACCCCCACTCCATGGGCGGCGCCTACATCAACTTCTTCGGCGAGGAGGAGAGCACCGACCGGGTCCGGGGCACCTACCGCGGGAACTACGACCGCCTGGCCGTGGTCAAGCGCACCTACGACCCCGGCAACTTCTTCCACGCCAACCAGAACATCCCGCCCGCGGGCTTCTGAACGCCGATCTTCACCGGGCGGGGGGGCGGGCCGGTGCGGCCGTCAGACGGCCTGGAGCCGGTCCGCGAGGCCCGCCTCGGCGAACGCCCGGACCACGTCCTCCCGGGTCTCCGTGAAGTGCCCCCAGCTGTCGCAGTGCGCCGGTACGACCCGGCGGGCGCCGAGGAGGCCGGCGGCGGTCGCGGCGGCGCCGGCGTCGAGGACGAGCAGGGCGCCGTCGAGGATGCCCGGCACCCGGGGCGCCCCGGCGAACAGCACCGCGGTGTCCACCGGGCCGAACCGGTCGGCGATCTCCTTCACCAGCCCCAGGGAGGCGTTGTCCCCGCTGACGTAGACGGTGGGGAGGTCGGCGGAGGTGAGGACGAAGCCGATCACCTCGCCGGTGACCGCCTCGGCGCCCTCGGGACCGTGCAGGGCGGGCGCGCCGGTGACGGTGAGGGTGTCGCCGTCCGGGCGGGCCAGCTCCACGGCCTGCCAGGGGGCGAGGGCCCGCGCGGTGCCGCCGAGGCGGGCGGCGCCACCGCTCGTGGTGAGGGTGCGCGGTACGTCGGCGAGCAGCGCGCGGCCGGAGCGGTCGAGGTTGTCGGGATGCTCGTCGTGGGAGAGCAGGACGACGTCGACCGGCCCGAGGTCGGCCCGCGCCAGGCGGGGCGGCGCGGTCTTGGTGAGGAACCGTCCGTCGCCCCTCGGGTAGTCCCCGGGGGCGTCGAAGGTGGGGTCGGTGAGCAGGCGCAGGCCGCCGTACTCGATGAGGACGGTCGGACCGCCGAGGACACGGACGGGGATCGGCTCAGAAGCAGCACTCATGATCGGCACCTCACGGTTGAATGAAGTCGTATCCGTGAGATGAAGTTAGCGCGTTCTCACGGATGGCCGCAAGCCGTACCATGAGACGCGTGACAGGGAGCCTGACCGACGACATGGGCGTGCCGCCCGCGCCGGGCGCGGAGCAGTACGCCGCACTCGACCTCGCCAACAGTGCGATCGCCCTGCCCGGCGGCCATTTCGCCGACCTCCTCGGGACGCCCGCCGCGGCCAACCTGTGGCTCACGGGGCACGCCCTGGCGCCGGCCGACGCGGGCCTGCGGGAGACGTGCGCGGCCCAGCTGCGCTCCCTGCGCGAGCACGTACGGTCGCTGGTCGCCGCCCGCGTCGAG
>NZ_JBSGDB010000049.1:0-31343 GCF_053602155.1 Streptomyces sp. NPDC004561 | reverse complement strand
CGCCCACCACCCCGTATACCTCCGCGCACGCCGCCGCATCCGCTGGATGGCCGCCGCTTGTGCCCTCACCGTCGCCGCAGTCGCGACCGGCATCCGGCGACCGCCGCGGCGACGGTCGCGCGCAGCGCGTCCGGGGCGGGCAGCCCCGGCTCGGGCCGCCAGCCGCCGCGCGGCGGCAGCACTCCGGCCCACGGCGGTCCGGTGACCGCGGCCGGTACGGCGGCGGTGGCCGCCCGCTCGTCGACGGACTCCAGGAACTCGCCCGCGGAGACGGTCGCGTCGAGGGTGACGTCCAGCCCGTTCTCGTACGGCTTCGCCAGCCGCACCGCGCGCACGGCCAGCACCTCGAAGGACGGCGGCCGCCCGAAGACGGCCAGCGCGGTGCCGGCCGCCTGCAGGCGCACCGCCGCTCCACGGTCGTAGTGGAGCAGCCGGGAGAGGAAGGCGGCGAGGTCTGCCGCCTCCGTCTCGTCGGCGAGGTGCAGCACCGTCATGCCGCGACGGCCTTCCCGTCCTCGTCCGCGCCCGCCTCGTCCGCGTACCCCTGCAGGAACTCGCGCTCCTGCGCGGTGATCCGCCGCGGCCGCCCGGCCTCGAAGTCGAACGGGACGACCACGGTCGCGGCCTGCACGTAGACCGTGTCCTCGTCCTTCACCTCGTAGCGGACGGTGAAGGACGCGGCCTTGATCTCCGTGATCCACAGCTCGACGTCCACGGGCGAGGGTCGGTGGACGAGCTGGCGCCGGTAGTCGATCTCATGGCGTGCCACCACGGACCCGTCCTTCGACTCCTTGCCCCGGCGGGACATGAAGTCGATACGGGCCTCTTCCAGATAGCGCAGGAAGATCGCGTTGTTGACATGGCCGTACGCGTCCATGTCCGACCAGCGCAACGGGCAGCGGTAGAGGTGACGCAAGATCGATCAGCCCCGCGTCAGCTTCTTGTAGGTGGCGCGGTGCGGACGGGCCGCGTCCGGACCGAGCCGCTCGATCTTGTTCTTCTCGTACGACTCGAAGTTGCCCTCGAACCAGAACCACTTCGACTCACCCTCGTACGCCAGGATGTGCGTGGCGACGCGGTCGAGGAACCACCGGTCGTGGGAGACGACCACGGCGCAGCCGGGGAACTCCAGCAGCGCGTTCTCCAGGCTGCTGAGGGTCTCGACGTCGAGGTCGTTGGTGGGCTCGTCGAGGAGCAGCAGGTTGCCGCCCTGCTTCAGGGTCAGCGCCAGGTTCAGGCGGTTGCGCTCACCGCCGGACAGGACACCGGCCGGCTTCTGCTGGTCCGGTCCCTTGAACCCGAAGGCGGAGACGTAGGCGCGGGACGGCATCTCGACCTGGCCGACGTTGATGTAGTCGAGGCCGTCGGAGACGACCTCCCACAGCGTCTTCTTCGGGTCGAGGTTCTCGCGGCTCTGGTCGACGTAGGAGATCTTGACGGTCTCGCCGACCTTGATGTCGCCGGAGTCCGGCGTCTCCAGCCCCTGGATCATCTTGAACAGGGTGGTCTTGCCGGCGCCGTTCGGGCCGATGACGCCCACGATGCCGTTGCGCGGCAGCGTGAAGGACAGGCCGTCCACCAGGACCTTCTCCCCGAAGGCCTTGTTGAGCTTGTCGACCTCGACGACGACGCTGCCCAGCCGCGGGCCCGGCGGGATCTGGATCTCCTCGAAGTCCAGCTTCCGCATCTTGTCGGCCTCGGCGGCCATCTCCTCGTACCGGGCGAGACGCGCCTTGGACTTGGCCTGACGCCCCTTGGCGTTGGACCGCACCCACTCCAGCTCTTCCTTGAGCCGCTTCTGCCGCTTGGCGTCCTTCTGGCCCTCGACCTTGAGACGGGTGGCCTTGGTCTCCAGGTACTTGGAGTAGTTGCCCTCGTAGCCGTGCAGGCGGCCGCGGTCGACCTCGCAGATCCAGCCGGCCACGTTGTCCAGGAAGTACCGGTCGTGGGTCACGGCCACGACGGTGCCCGGGTACTTGGCCAGGTGCTGCTCCAGCCAGTTCACCGACTCGGCGTCGAGGTGGTTGGTGGGCTCGTCGAGGAGCAGCAGGTCGGGCGCCTCCAGCAGCAGCTTGCAGAGCGCGACGCGGCGCTTCTCGCCACCGGAGAGATTGGTGACGGGCCAGTCGCCGGGCGGGCAGCCCAGGGCGTCCATGGCCTGCTCCAGCTGGGCGTCGAGGTCCCAGGCGTTCGCGTGGTCCAGCTCCTCCTGGAGCTTGCCCATCTCGTCGAGCAGCGCGTCGGAGTAGTCGGTCGCCATCAGCTCGGCGATCTCGTTGAACCGGTCGAGCTTGCCCTTGACCTCGGCGACACCGTCCTGGACGTTCTCCAGGACGGTCTTCTCCTCGTTCAGCGGCGGCTCCTGGAGCAGGATGCCCACGCTGTAGCCCGGCGACAGGAACGCGTCACCGTTGGACGGCTGCTCGAGACCGGCCATGATCTTCAGCACGGTCGACTTACCGGCACCGTTCGGGCCGACGACACCGATCTTCGCTCCCGGCAGGAAGCTCAGGGTGACGTCGTCGAGGATCACCTTGTCGCCGTGCGCTTTGCGCGCCTTGCGCATGGTGTAAATGAACTCAGCCAAGAGAAACCGTCCGGCAGCTTGAAATCTGGCAGTGGGCAGATACACCCCATCTTGCCTGAACGCCAGGCTTGGGTGTTAACCCGTTTGATCCGGGGGCTGTGACCTGGTGTTTCTTGCTCGGCTCCTTTGCCTCACCTGTCGCCGTTGGTCGTCATCGATCGGCCTCGGGCACCCTCGCACGGCCCAGAGACGGCCCGGCGCGCGGCACCGATCGAGCACCGATACCCCGAAGGCGTGGGCTCTCCGCCGGTGGTCGGCTAGCGGTTGATCGGGATCTCGTACACGATCTCGCAGTGCGCGGCGGGCACCACGATGTCCGCCGTCTCCACGGGCCGCCCCTGGTCGCTGTAATACGTCCGCCGGATGTGCGTGACGAGCGCGGCCTTCTGGATGCCGAGTATCGACGCCTCCGCGGCGGTCGCCTGCCTCGGCTCGGGCTGTTCCACGGCGTGGCTGACGGTGACGCCGATCGCGGCCATGCGGTTCACGACACCCGCCCCCGCGTGCGGCCCTCCCTCGGGGAGGACGACGAGAGTGCCGGCGGTGAGGTCGTACGGCTCCCAGCTCGTGGACAGCTGCACCGGCCGACCGTCGGCCAGGAACTCATACGTCGTCCGGACGCACAGGTCACCCTCGGCGATGCCAAGCCGCACTGCGATGTCCGCCGGCGCCGGAACCTTGGCATCGGTCCGACTCTCCCAATCACCTTGTCTGCCCACGGCCTTCATATCCGCACGGAACGGTGATCCACTCGGCTGCTCCCGGGCCGACGACCGGACGACCCGGACCCGCTTCCGGGGCTCGGCGACGTACGTGCCCGACCCGGCGCGGCCTTCCAACACACCCTGGGAGATCAGCAGCTCCTGCGCGCGGCGGACGACGTTCTCACCCACGCCGCACTCCTGGCCGATCTGAGCACGAGAGGGCAGACGGTCCCCCGGCTCCCATACGTGCTCCGCGATCCGCCGCCTGAGTTCGTCGGCGATACGGAGATAGGGCGGCTGCTCAGGCATATGGAAAATCTAGTCCACTAGCTCTAATCTAGTTAACTAGCTTCACTGAAAGTGATCGCCAGCTGACGGAGGCTGCCCTGTGCCCGCTTCGGGAGTTAGCGCGGCAGCCATCGCTGCCCGGCTGTCGGCCGTCGGGCTCTCCGCACGCGTGGAGGAGCACGACCGGTACGCGTCGGTCGAAGCGGAAGTGCCTGACTCGCTCTCCGCCGATTTATGGCGGGAGGTCCTGGAAGCGGTGGCGGAAGCCGATCGGTTCGGTCTCGTCGCCACCGGCCTGAACGGCCGCACCCTCTGGGCGGTCGTACGCAAAGCGGTCCCCACAACGGGCGATGTCGGGGGACCTGCCATCAGCGATAGGAGCTGAGTAGCGTGCTCAACCGTATCCGCCGTGCCATCTCGCTCACCAGAGCGCGGTGCGCCCCCAAGGGCAGGCATCGCCGCCCCTTAGCGCCCTTCCGGCCGCCGGCCACAACCGCCTTTCCTGCGTCCGCTGACGCGTCGACGGTCATCCTGGGCCGGGCTTCCGACAGGGCGAACCACCGACACCCGATCAGGGGTGAGGAAAACGCGCTCGTCCGCCCATACGTGCTGGCCTGGGAAGAGCGAGCACGGCCGCATGTGTTGGTAGTCGCTTCCCACCTGCCCGCTGAAGCCTGGTCATGCCTCGCGGGGGTCCGCTGATGTCTCCTCGCCAACAGCCCCATATCGCCGATGCCTCGGCCGTCCCCTACCGGTCGACTGCCTGCCGTATCGGCACACACCTTGCCTGCACGGAGTCCTCCCCAACCTCCGCACCGATCGACCTACCGGTCGTCTACGAGACGTGCGCCTGCCCGTGTCACTCGGCGTCCCACCACTCCACGCCCGTGGAGGTGGAGCAGTGAGCGGCTGGGCACACGGCGGCGCGTTGGCGTCCAACGTCGAGATCACCGCGGCCACCGTGCAACGTGGGGATGTCATCCAACTCGGCGGCAGGGCATGCCGGGTGAGCGACCTCTTCCAACTCCCGCAGGGGGCCAAGCAACTCCTCTTCGAGTCGGGCGAGCTGCTGACCATACACACGCGTACTCGGCTCGCTGCTGTTCGCGTGCTGAGAAGGCGGTGACCCGGTCCGTGTCTCCACGCCATCACGACATCGCCGACGATCTCCGGCAGCAGATCACGACCGGTCGCATGAAGCCGGGCGAACGTCTTCTGTCCGAGGCCGACCTCGCCGACCGCTACAAGGTCAGCACGGTGACACTGCGGCGAGCCCTCGCGGTCCTCCAGGGCGAAGGCCTCGTCGAGAAGATCCACGGCAAGGGGAACTTTGTTCGTCGCCCACCACGCAAGATCGTGTACGTCGGCGGATGGGGGACGCTGGACCCGTGGACCGCTGCGGAAGCGGCGCGGCGTGTCACCGTGCGCACCACCACGGTTCCGGCAGACAGCCATCTGACGACATTGCTCAAGGTGCCGACGGGCAGTCCTCTCACCGAGTTCTTCTGCGTCAGCCACGAGGGTGAGTCAGCGCGCGGACTGGCCCGCATCTACATCCCGCACGACCTGGTCCCGGCTGGAGTGCTGGACGGCGAACCCTCCTGGCAGGAGACCGCCCTACGCCTCGCGGTTCTGGGCTCACCGCCGGCAACCGTTCGAGAGACGGTATGCGCCCGCCCACCAACTCCGGACGAAGCGTCGACCCTCCGGACCGGCTCCTCCACGGCAGTCCTCGCGATCAAGCGCGTCGCGACCGACGCCGCCGGGCGAGTCGTCGAGGCCGCCCTTCTGGCGTTCCCAGGAGATCGCGTCGACGCGGTCTTCACCACCCACCACGTGACCGATGAGAGGCAGACGCAAGGATGACGGCACCGAATGAGCTACGACTCCTCCCGTGGTCGGGGCCGGAAGGCAAGCCCTGCTACCTGAACACCGACGACAAGGCTGGCTACATGTCCCGCCTGGCGGACAACATCGAAGCGGTACAACTGGGAACGGCTGCGGAGCTGTTGGAGCATGCCTCGAACACCCTCGACGACCACGACCCGGGCCCGGAGGACCTGCGACGGTTGGTCAAGGAACTGACCGGGGCATTGCGAGACGTGCTCCGCGTTGCAACTAGCCGGGGTCACCTTCTGGCAGTGAGCGACTCTCATCGCCCCTGAAGGGGCTGGCGCGTTTGACGGCTACAGCCCGCTCAGTGCGGCCTAACTTGCCGGTCTATTAATCGGTCCTCCCGCCGACCAGCAGTACAGAAGAAGCCCACGGCTCTCAACAGCTCAGATGCCGTGGGCTTCTGTCGTTGTCGGTCGACCTCGGGTGACCTCGTACGGCCCAGGGACGGCCCAGCCTTTGCCGCACTGGACTGGCGGCCGGCCCACTCGATGGGCCCGTCTGAACCTCAGCCGACGACAGTGAGCCACGACAGTGCGTGCGCCGACCGAACACGCACGCGTATGCCTCGCTGCACCCCCACCGCGCTCGGCCGCGCTGCCAGTCCGTCGACCGGAGCAAGCCACGACGGCCGCCCCGTGACGACGATGCCTGAGCCCTCAGCTTGGGAAGCTGAGGTGATCTGAGGATCGCTGCGGGCCTGACCTGGGACGGGGGACGCTGGCGCCTGATGAGCAGGTCTGTTGTTTCCCCCCTGTTGCCGGTGGTTCCCCGCACGATCTGGCACGCGGCTGGCACACCCGCCGCGGCTGTAAGCAACCATCGGTGAGCGCTTGTGGCCTGCGGCACCGTCAAGGTCGCCTGTGCGAGCCACGTCCTTATCCGACCAGGGCTGCCTCAGCGTCCGTGACCGTGTCGTACAGACGCAGGACTTGGTCAACACCGGTCATCTGAAGCAACTGGCGCAGAAACGACGGCAGGCATGCAAAGACCAACGTCGCTCCCACCCGCTCCGCGTGCCGACGCGCAGCCAGAAGGACGTTCAACCCCGCTGAATCGCAGAACTGCACACCGGACAGGTCCAGCACGATGCATTGAGCACCGGAGCCCACCAGTTCCAAAATCTGCGGCGTGATGATCGGGTCGGTCAGATGATCCATCTCGCTGGGCACCCGCGCCACCAGGCAGGGGTTAGTGCGGACTGTTTCCACTATGGGATCAGCAGTCACGACCCACCACCTGTCACGAGCAAGGCCCAATTGCGGATGCGGGCGCTGTCGTCGTGTCCATGCCGAGTGGCGGGCCCGCGGGAACGAGCCTACCCCTGCCGCCCCAAGCGGCGGCAGGGGCTACATAACCCACGGCTCCGGCTCCGAACCGGTGGGAGCGTCGGTGGGACCTGAGCAGGGCACCTGTCCGCATCGCCGCTGCGGTCCGAGTGCCGCGCCTTCAGCACCTCACACGCATCCGTCATCCACGTATTGCGCCCATGTGAGGGTGCGGCCGCCGACCTGGATGTCACTGAGCTCGATCGAATCTCACCGCTTGTAATAATGCTCCTCGTGCAACCGCTGCCGGTTCCGATCCCCGCCCACCTCATCCCGGTCGCCACCGGCACCGGCGCGTTCCACGACGCGTACCGGAACGCCATGGCGAACGGGGCCGTGTTCGTCGCCATCGAATGCGAAGGAAACCGGTGGACCGTGAAGGCGGACACGCTCACTGCCGGCTCCGGCCACGCAGTCCCCGCCGCAGCCAACGAGGAAATCCGGGCCGCGATCACCCGCCTCGTGGAAAGGCACGAGGTCGACTGGGGCCCTTACACGGGACCCATCTACTTCATGATGCATGGGGTTCAGACCGAAGAACGAGCCCGAGAACTCGCCGCCGCGCTTCACGCCGCCCTGTACGGAAACCTGGAACCGCTGACCCGGGCCATCCCTCCCACCGTCTGACCGCAAGTAGGTGCATTGCGACCTCGGGCTGAGCTGCGACACCCGCTTTAGGAGTTCGATCCGAGGACCGAACACCGGGCGTAGTCCAGCGGGACGGTGCTTGCGACTGCCCGCTTGGGCCCGCTGTCTGCGGTCGTTGATGTCAGCGCTGGATGTAACCGGCCCTGTGTGAGGCTCCCACGGTGGCCCATCATGGCGCTTGACGGTCTATGGAGATGCCCAGGTCCAACCGTCTTGGCTGTGATAGTTGTTCAGCTCCTCCACCAGTCTGATCTCGCGTGGGTCCGACTCCCTGCGGCGCGCCGCATCCAGCATCCTCCACACGACGGGGTTCACCGCCGTAGCCGCGTCAGTTGTGGCTGGCGACGCGAGCAGGATCAGCGCCTCGAAGAGAGCAGAACGCTTCTGCTCGGCCTTGTTCATCGCGGAGAGGAACTGCTCTCGGTCGTCGGAGCTATCCGGTGCTTGGTAGGCACGCTTCGCCAGGTCGGCTATCTCTTTGACGCACGTGGCGTACTCGATGTAGGTATCAAGCTTGCGCTCGTCCCAGCGGGTGGCCAGCGCGCGACGGTGGCGGACCCGTTCCGCTGCTGCTGTCGACAGGTACGACGTGAGGGCACCGATGAGTACGCCGAGAACCGTCAATATCTGACTGATCATGAGGTTGACCGTAACCACTCACGCTGATCAAGGGACCCGACTCGAGCGTCTGAGGTCTCATGGGCTCGTGAGTCGGCTTCCGTCAGGAACCACGCTGATCCCGCTGCCACCCCGGAGCCCTCAGCTTGGGGAAGCTCGGGTTCCTTGGCGATGGTTCCTGATCTGACCTGCGGCGGAGTAGTGGTGGAGTCCTGGTCGCACTCGGGGTAAGTCCCCGCTGTTCCCCGTGGTTCCCCGCAGAATCTGGCACGCGAATGGCACGGTCCCTTTGCCTCGAACGTCCCTTGGCGGAACTGGGCCTGGGAGTGTCTGAGTCTCAGCCGACGACAGTCAGCCACGACGGCGGGTGCGCCGACCGACCACGCACGCGTATGCCTCGCCGCACCCCCACCGGCCTCAGCGACGCTGCCATGCCTCGACCAGAGTGAGCCGCGCCGGCGGAAGCGTGGTTGTGAGACCTTGGGTGATGACCGCTTCGTCCCGAAGCAACTTGGTTTGGGGCTGTGCCTCGGATTGTTGCACCCTTCACCTGCGCGGATGGTCCGCAGGCGTCCGCACGCGTCCGCCGTTGTACGTCGGCGTTGTCACGCAGTTAGACACTCAGGGCTGCCGTGCCCGCCGACATACTCGTGACGGTGGCTACCGTGGTTCGTACGCGGTTGTTACCTGGATCGCTCCCAGCAACTGAGAGCCACACGTCTTCGCTCCGGCCATGAGAGTCCCGGGGTAGAAGCCCCGCGTGGCGCCGGACGGGTAGTCGACGGTGATCTCCATCTTGCGGGTGGTGTTGCCGGGAAGGTTGCCGAGGACAGCATCACCGCCAACCCATTGCGCGGTAGACGCCTTGGTCGCGGGGTACCAGATCATGATCAAGTGATGCCATGACCCGCCGTTGAACTTCCACCAGACGGTTGGCGCCGCGCCCTTGCGGTTGCTGGGCGCCGCCATCTCGTAGTCGAAGAACACTCCCGACAGCGGTGCCGACTTGGCGTTACGCACGGTGGTGTAGGTGACCAGGTTCTGCCCGGCCTTCGTGGAGATCGGTTCACCGGACCCGTTGCCCGAACCGGTGATCTCGCCGAAGGAACAGGTCGGCTTGGCGCTGGCGGACGTTGTGGGCGCGGCTTGAGCTGTGCCAGGCAGCATGGCCAGAACGCTCATGCCCGTCGCAACGGCCGCGACTCCCCACTTGAAGAGTCTCATGAATCCCCTCCTCCTCGCGCCGTGCCATCACGAGCGCGAGCAGAGCTTACGATCAATCGGTGTCGCGCCGGGAGGCAGAGGGCCCGTTGCCCTCGCTCAGCCACTGTCGGTCGATGTCGTGGGCTCGCCGTGGCACGCAGTCGTTGGGCTTGACCAGGTAACGGCTCGGCAATGCTTCCACGGATCCATCACATGACTGCCATGCTTTGTTCACTCGTCTACGAGTTGGGGGGCAGCATGGCTAGGCGGAAAGGCGTGAGCACGTCGATCAACCTGGGCGGTGGCGTGCGGGTCCGACTCGGCACCAAGTCGTCGAACATCAGCATGGGCGGCAAGAACGGCCGAGTGACCTTGAACAGCAAGGGCCGGAGAACGACGACGCTTCGGGCCGGCGGGGTGTCCGTAACGTCATCGAGCAGTCCTGCCAAGCGGAAGCCAGGTAAGAAGCAGGCTGCAGTATCGCGTCAATCCACGACGGCCACAGGAGCGCGACTCGGCACCCTGGTGGCGCCGCGGCGGTCCATCGCGAACGGCTGGGTGGCCTGCGATGCGAGAGCTGTTGTGGTGCACCGAGCGGGCCGGGACGACGTTCGCATCCCCGTCGCTCAGATCACGCAAGCGTGGCTAGAGGGTAAGAACCTGGCTCTCATGGCACAGGGCTACGACCCGCTGTACTTGCGATTGACGACACTTCTCACCTCTTGGGACATGCGCTTCGTTGAGGCGGTGGCCAAGGCAGCTGGACTGGGCCCGAGCTAAGCCCCCTCAGCAGGTTTGTGACACCCGCTTTAGAAGTTCGATCTACCCCCGGGCTGGCCGGGGCTCGCCTCGTGAACCGGTGCCATACGCGGCTGCTGTGTGCTGCCGCCGTCCGGGGTCGTTGATGTCAACGTTGGATGTCAGCGGAACAGGTCGGGCATCGGGCAGGCCTCCAACGGCTCCTCGGGCCGGTCGGCCCAGCGCCACCAGACATGCCGACCGGTACACCTCCAGAGTTTCCGGCAGGTCCGCCGGCCATCGTCCTCCCGCCCGACCAGGACGTAGCCGCCGAACTTCATGGGCTGGCTGCACTCGGGACAGGCTGGGGCATCGTCGGTCATGCCGCGCACCTTAACGGAGTGACTGCTTCGTCCCGAAGTAACTGAGGTGGGCGCTCTACCTTGGGCCTGGGGACCTCTCACCTGTGACGGTAGTCCACAGGCGTGCGCGGTTGTCCTCCGCTGTTCGTGGGCGTTGTCACGCAGTAGTTAGACACTCACCCACCCAGGAAACAGTGTCGTAGGAGTCGACTAGGTTGCACGGATGACTGCCATGGATCCGCTCGTACCGGCACTTACCGGTCTGCTCGTCGACGTCGTGTGGTGGCTGGACAGTTGCGGGGATGAGGAAGTAGACCCCGACTCAGCGGTGAAGATGATGGAGAGCGTCGGCTGGGTGCTACTGCAACAGCCCTTGGACCGACGCGAACGACTGTTTCAGGTGTTCGCGGACTTGGCCCAAGCAGAGCAAGATCCTGCACGGCGCGAGTTCTTGGAGTCATTCCCCTTCGCCATCGGCATGGTCGAGGAGCAAGAGAGCTGAGCGCGAGGCTGGCCGGTAGGCGCAGGTCCGAGCGCCATTCCGCGGCCCCTGGACTGCCCGGGAGGGCGCTTGTGCGCGAGCACCGCTTTAGGAGCGAGGTTGGGCAGATGTTCGGGTGACCAGCGGCTTTGCCGTCTTGGGCGTGTCTGGTGCTGATTGCCGAGCCGTACTGCGGTTCCCCGTGAGTCCCCGCCTGTTCTGGCACGAGAGTGGCACGGCCCGGGGACCGTGCCACCGCCCCTCGATGCGAACTACGGGCAGTTCGGTCGTTGAGGTCTCTCCCCGAGGTCAACCGCGCCTCTCGGGTTGGATCCGGTCGGCTGAGGTCGACACGGTTGCTGTACTTCCGTGCTGTACAGCCGATCCCGCTGAGCGCTGGCGCGGGTAACCCCAAAGTCGCAGGACCACCCCCAAGAGCGCCCGAGCAAGCAGACCCGCTCCGACACTCGCGACGCACTCGGGCACCAACCACGGCCAAGCGTCGGAGAAGTGACGCAAGGCGGCAATAGATAGAAACGCGACAAAGGCGCCCGAAGCTGTCAGTCAGAATTCGCGAGAGTTGCTCACACGCTGGTTGCACAGGACCGCACCTGGGTGATCAATGCCCGCGTCCGAACCCTAAGCCTGGGAATCTACGTCGACGACACCACGAACCGTCTCTGGCAGGCGGTTTCACGGAGATCTCCCTGTAACTCCCCGTCTCTGACTGCACCTGCGGGCACGCTCCGGGAACGGGGCGGCAGGCAGGGGGACCAAGAATCGGTCGTTGTTGTGAGAAGCTATTTTTGGCCTTCGGTGGGGTTGACGTTGGTGCTGCCGTTTGTCGACGGCGGGGACAACGGCCCATGCCCCGGCCTCAGGCCATGCTTTGTGGCGGGAAGGTTGTTGAAGTAGTGCTCCAGCGAGCCCCCGGGGTTAGTGCCCGTGATGCTGTTGGCGCCGGGCTTGGATATAACTCCAGGATTCACTGGACAGAGCTTCTTGGCCCTTTCGTCCTGGAACCCCTTCAGGTAGCTGTCTATTATTTCCTCCTTAGCCCTGGCCGCCTCTGCCTCCCCCTTCATCTTCGCCAACTTCACGGCCTCGTCAATCGCCTTCTGAGGAATACGCGGGCCTTGGTTGCAATCCTGACCGTCGGAACGACCAGCCTGGTCACCCAGTTGTTCATTCAGCGATGACCCAAAAGGCCCTGGCGGCTCCGGCCCTTGCGACGGGGCCACTGCTATTGGTTGCGCCAAGGCAGGGCCAGCTATCGCCAGAACTGTGACGGTGCCACCCGCGAGCGTACTAATTGCTATCACGGCAGTCGCAGTAAGTCCGGCCGCCCGCTTCGCCTCTCGGCAGCGAATTCTATTGCTGGACATTTAAGTTTCCGCCTCAATCGATTTTCTGATCCTCTCCTCTTCCCTTGTATGCCTACGCACTCAATCCCACAAGGGCCGAACGGCCTAGGAGCGTAGTCCGGCCGGGCAGACGTGCAGCCAGGATTCTTACCCGGGGGCTCGTTCTGGTGTCTGCCCTTTGTCATGCCTACCAGGCCAACTGGTCGAGCTTCTAGTGATATGCGTTCCGGATTTCCTCCGGCGCATGGTCTCCTCCCTCCGCCACCTCAACCCACCGCTCCCGTCCCGTACGCCGTCGACCCACACACCGTGGAGCGGGCGTGGTTCAGGGCGTCAAGGTGGAGCGCGCCACTGTACGAACGACCTTGACGCCCTGGGCCGCGTCTGCTCGGCTCTGCCTGGGTCGACGGGGGACGGGACGGGAGCTCCCCGCTCACGCCACGATGTGCCCGCGGCCGGGAACGGCGCCCCCTCCATCCCGGTGCCGGCCGATCCCCCCGCCGGAGGCATCGTCTGTGACCGGTGGCCGTGCTCGTCGGGTGCTCGACTCATGGTCTCCGGCCCCATCCACATGTGGGCGGGCGTCGGCGCAGCCGGGGCGGAGCGGGCCGGAGGCAGGAGCGGCGCCCCGAGCGGAGCCGGGAAGGCCGCCCGGCGGAGCGGAGCGCAGCCGGGTGCTTGATGAAGGAGAGAAGGTTTTATCCCGCTGGGATGAGGCGCTTCCCGTCATGGCTGCGTACGTGAGGACCGTTGCCGTCCAAGGCGTCCAGGAGCCTGACTGCGAAGACCTCGGCCATGCGCTCGCTGACTTCCTCCGGTGTGAGCCAGGAAACAGCCGTGGACTCGCTCGACGTGCGCTCGGTGCCGCCCGAGGGCTTGCAGCGGAAGACCAGGGCCACGATGCCGCGGGTGAGGTTCTTGTAGACGCCGGTCAGTTCGTCCACCTCGACGTGGATGCCTGTCTCCTCCAGGACCTCGCGGGCGACGCCGGCCTCGGGGGTCTCGTTGAGTTCGAGGATGCCGCCGGGGAGCTCCCAGGTGCCGTTGTCGGCTCGGCGGATCGCCAGGAGGCGGCCGTCCTCGCGCACCACCACTCCGGCCACGGATACGGAGTGCAGGGGAGACGGCGTCGCTTCCTGTGCTTGACTCATGTAGAGGAGCATAGGAGGCAGAGAAGGACTATGGGAACTGCTGCTGGAGGGGTCGGGTCCGGACCTCGGTACGTGCAGATCGCGGACGAGATCGTGCAACAGATCCGGGCGGGAGTTCTCAAGCCTGGCGACATGGTGCCGAGTGAGTCTGAGCTGGTGGAGCGCTATGGCGTGTCCGGCGGGACGATCCGTAAGGCCATGGTCGAGGTGCGGGC
The DNA here is from genome assembly GCF_053602155.1 of Streptomyces sp. NPDC004561. Lineage (NCBI taxonomy): Bacteria > Bacillati > Actinomycetota > Actinomycetes > Kitasatosporales > Streptomycetaceae > Streptomyces > Streptomyces sp. NPDC004561. Next base: position 17,763 of record NZ_JBSGDB010000049.1, on the reverse strand, counting down.
GAGTGGGCTGGTCGAGACCCGGCATGGCAAGGGCTCGATCGTGAAGAACCGGCCTCCGGTGCGGCACCGCTCCTCCGATCGCTTCCGGCGCTCGCTCCGGCAGGGCGGACAGGCGGCCTACCTCGCGGAGTCCGCCCAGTCCGGCGCGACTGCCAAAGTCAGCGTTCTCTACATCGGGCCGACGGAGGCGCCCGAGGATGCCGCCCAGCGACTGGGCGTCCCGGCCGGTACGCAGGTGCTGGCTCGCCGGCGTCTCTACTTCCGTAACGGCACCCCGGTCGAGACCGCGACGTCGTACCTGCCCTGGGACGTCGTGAAGGACATCCCGGAGCTGTTCGCCGAGAACCCCGGCGGCGGTGGCATCTACGCCCGACTCGAAGACCACGGGCATGAGTTCGCGGAGTTCGTCGAGACGCTGCAAGCGCGGCCGGCCTCCAAGGCGGAAGCCTCGGAGCTGGCACTGAGTCCGGGTGCGCCCGTGGTTCATCTGATCCGAGAGGCCCGTACGACCGGGGGTCTCGTAGTCGAGGTGTGCGACACCCTCATGGCCGCTGACCAGTTCGTTTTCGAGTACCGGATCCCTGCCGCCGACTGACGCACACTCAACTCTTCGCAACCCGTCACGAGTTCTTCTTCGTGGCGGGTTGACTCATGTACAGGAGTCAGGCACTCTCCTTTACATCACTCATGTACATGAGTGATGGAGTTCAGCATCTATAGAGGAGTGATCTCTGTGCGTCAGATTCCAGTCGACACCTCCGGCGCCGTCGTGATGGTCGCCAAGTCCCCGCAGGTCAAGGTCCGTGACCGCCGTACCGGCGAGATCGCCACCGACGCCGAGACCGGTGCCAAGCTGATGACGGTCGACGTGATGTTCGCAGCGAACGAGGAGGTGGAGATCCTCTCCATCACCGTCCCGGAGCCCGGCATCACCGGCGAGTTGGCCATGGGCACGCCGGTCGCGCTGACCGGCCTGATCGCCCGCCCCTGGGAGAACGACTTCAACGGCCAGAAGCGGCACGGCATCGCGTTCCGCGCGGTCGCGGTCACCTCGCTCGCCGATGCCGCCGCAAGGCCCAAGGCAGCCTGATCATGACCGGCTTCACGGTCGCCCTGGTGCTGGTCGCCGCCGCCGTAGGTGTTCTGCGGTGGCGGCGCCCCGCCTGGTACTGGTTGACCTTCGGGGTCACGCTGGCCGTGGTGCGGGTCCTGGTCCGGTACGGCTCCGTCATGGACGCGTGCGGGCTGACCGTTCCGCCCGCACGTTGGCGGCTCGCCCTCGCCCGTGCCACCAACCGGCCGATTCCGGGGCCCCGCGCCCCGCGCATCCTGTGGCTGCGTCCGACTCGTACCGGGCTGATCCTGCGGCTCAAGCTCCGGCCGGGGCAGGACGCCTTTGACATCGCCGCAGCTTCGGACCGGCTCCGGCACTCGTTCTCGATGTACGGGGTGACCTCGCGGGAGCTGCGCTCCGGCGTCGTAGAGGTGCGGATGACCGGCTACGACGTGCTCAAGCGGGTGCAGATGCCGGCCGAGACCGACACCCGGCCGATGCGGGTGCCGGTCGCCCTGCGGCAGGACGGCTCGGTGCACTACCGCGACTACCGGGCTATACCCCACGCCCTCACCCTCGGGGCTACGGAGTCCGGCAAGTCTGTCTATCAACGCAACCTGGTCGCCGGGCTCGCCCCGATGGACGTCGCCCTCGTCGGCATCGACTGCAAGCAGGGGGTTGAACTGTTCCCACTGGCCCGCCGGTTTTCCGCGCTGGCCGATGATCCCGACACCGCCGCCGAAGTGCTTGATGCGCTCGTGGTCCGGATGGGGCGCATCTATCAGGTCATCCGGGCTCAGCAGCGCATCGCCGCCGACGTGCCGGACGCGGAGATCGCCGCCGACATCTGGGACCTGCCGACCGATCTGCGTCCGACCCCGGTCGTGGTCCTGGTCGACGAAGTTGCCGAACTCGCCCTGTACGCCAACAAGGAGGAGGAGAAGCGCCGGGACCGCATCATCACCGCCCTGGTCCGCCTGGCCCAGCTCGGCCGCGCCGCCGGCATCTACCTCGAAATCTGCGGACAGCGCTTCGGCTCCGAACTCGGCAAGGGCATCACCATGCTCCGCGCCCAGCTCACCGGCCGTACCGCCCACCGCGTCAACGACGAGACCTCTGCCAACATGGCCTTCGGCGACATCTCCCCGGACGCCGTCCTGGCCGCCATCCAGATCCCGGCCGAGATGCGCGGAGTCGCCATCGCCGGTGACTCGACCGGCGGTTGGCACCGCATCCGTGCCCCGCACACCTCGCTCCGTCAGGCCGTCAACGTCTGCAACCGGCACGCCGACCGGACGCCGGACCTGCCCGAACTGGCCCCGTTCCGGCCGGTCATCTCCGCCTCCGCCGCCGCTCCCGTGTCGCTGGCCAAGGCTTCCTCAGCCGCCGTCTGATCTCTCTCGGATCCCCACCGGTCGGCGCGACCGCCTTCGCGCCAGGTCCCTACCCCCGCCATGCCCAAAGAAGGGAGACCCCGCCGTGTGCCCGAACTGCGAGGACTTCGCCCGGACCGTGCTCCTGCTCGGCCAACTCGCCTTGTACGCCGACATGGTTGGCGCCGACCTCGACTTCGTGGAAGCCGTCAGCGCGTCCCTCGCCATCTCGCTGCCCGAGCCCCCGCCCGGCACGTTCCCGCCCGGCTACGATCCCGACGGCGGCCCCGCCTACCCCGGTGACTCCTGATGGCTGCCCGTCATGGCCTCCGGGTCGATGCGGTCCTGGTTCAGGCCGTAATCGCCGGTGCCCTGTCCTTCGCCCACCTGCACGATCTGGCCTCCGCCGCGGGGCAGAACGGGTGGAAGGCATGGGCCTACCCGGTCAGTGTTGATCTGCTCCTGGTCGCCGCCTGGCGGCGGCTGCGCAGTGAGGGGCCGTCCCGGCTGGCCTGGTGCTGGTTCGTCGTCGCGCTGTTCGCCTCGCTCGGCGCCAACGTCGCCACCGCCGGGTTCCTCGACCTGGCCGACCCACCCGCCCTGCTCCGCCTCGGCATCGCCGGATGGCCCGCGCTCGCCTTCCTCGGCGGAACGCTCCTCGCGCACTCGTCGGCTGCGGAGCCAGGGCCGGTGCCGCCGGCATCTGTCGCGGACGCGGAGGAGGTCGTGTCTCCGGCCGAGCAGCCGGTCCCGGCCGCCGAACACGCACCTGCCACGGAGCCAGTGCCCGAGCCTGGCGCGGCCCCCGCCTCTCCGGCCTCGGTTCCCGCCCCGGCCCCTGCTCCTCCGGTCCCCGCCGTCCTGCTCGACCACGCCCGCAAGGTCGCCGACGAGTACCGCACCCGCACCGGATCCCCGATTGACACGGACACCCTGCGCTCTCGCCTCGGCGTCCCGCCCCACCTCGCGGACGCCATCGCCGCCCACCTCACCTGACCAGCAACAGAGGAAGACCGATGACCCGTGACCCGGCCGACCCGACCGCCTCCGACTACCTCGACGGCGCCCGCGAGATGGCTGCCGCCAACCGGCCCTTCCTCGCTCACCTGCTCGCTGAGGAAGCCGCCCGCCTCACTGCCGACCCGGCCACGGCCGCCGGTATCCGCGCCAGCTTCCCTGCCCCGACCACGGCCCGAGAGGAGAACGACTGACATGCCCGCCCGCGACCACTTCCACTCCGTGATGCGTATCGGCCCGGTGCAGATCGGCACGCACCGCGACCGCAACGGCCAGACCAAGCACGCCGCCGTGTGCACCTCCGACGACTGCGGCTGGTCCGCCGACTACTCCAGCCAGTCCGCGGCGCAGCTCGCCGCCCGCACCCACCGCTGCCGCGTCCGCTAGGAGACCCACCGCCATGCAGGTCCCCCTCTGGTTCGCGCTGCTCGTCGTCGGCTACCTCGGCGTCAAACTCGTCCGCCCGCCCGCCTGGCTCATCGCCGTACTCCTGCTCGGCGGCTTCCTCCTTACCGACAGCGTCCTCGCCCCGGCCATCAAAGCCCTCGTCAAGTAGCCCGCCCGCGAGAGGAGATCACCCATGTTCCGCCCGAAGATCCCCACCATGCCCATGCCGACGGGCCTCGCCACCCCGCCCGCCGTCATCGAGCCGACCACCGTCACCCGGAACGCAGAGACCCCGCCGGCCACCACGCCGACTCCGGCACCGTCCCGGCCCACGGTCCAGCTCACCCCGGGCACCGCGCTCGCACTAGTCGGCGGCGGCACGGCCGTCGTCCTGGTCGTGGGCGCCGTCCTCGTCTCCCTGCTCCTGGCGGTCGCCATCACCGGCGCCTCGGTCGCCATCTGCGCCGTCGTCCTGCGCTCCCTGCTCGCCTCCGACGCCAAGCGTCGCTGACCGGCACCCAGGCGGCCTCGATACCGCCAAGCATCCGCCGCCCGGGCGCCGTCCCTGTCCGATCTCGCAACCGGAAGGAAGCCCAAGCATGGCCCACCGCGCCTCACCCGCGACACCGAGTGCGCCCATGCCCGACACATTGCTTGACCCGATCACCCTCGGGGACGTGCTCCGGGTGGCCTCAGCCTCCGACTACGCCCGTTGGGAAGACCAGATTCGCCGCACCGGCGGCTGCTCCGACCCGATCCACCTCACCGGCTGGGTCCTCCACAAGGACAAGACCAGCGGCGAGATCCTGCACCACTACTCCACCGAGAAGGAGCCGGGCGGCCGCCTCCGCCTCGCCTGCGGCAACCGCCGCGCCTCCCGCTGCCCGTCCTGCGCCTGGACCTACGCGGGCGACACCTACCACCTGATCCGCGCTGGACTGGCCGGGGACGGCCGCCGCGACGTCCCCGCCACTGTCCGCGATCACCCGCGCGTCTTCGCCACTCTCACGGCGCCCTCGTTCGGCCCGGTCCACAACCGTCCCAATCGCGGCGCCTGCCGCTGCGGCACCCCGCACGCGCCCGACGCTCCGGAGCTGGGCACCGCCCTCGACCCGGACAGCTACGACTACGCGGGCGCCGTGCTGTTCAACAACCATGCCGGTCAGCTCTGGCAGCGCTTCACCACGCGACTCCGCCGTGAACTCGCCGCCCGCGCCGGCATGCCTCGCCGTGAACTCGCCGAACACCTTCGCGTCTCGTACGGCAAGGTCGCCGAGTTCCAGAAGCGCGGCGCCCTGCACTTCCACGCCGTCGTACGCCTCGACGGCCCGGAGGGGCCCGGAACGCCACCGCCCACCTGGGCCACGGTCGACCTCCTCACCGACGCCGTACGTGCCGCCGCAGCGCACTCGTACACGTCCGTGTCGCTCCCGGCTGCCGGTGACGAGCCCGCCCGTACCTTCCGTTGGGGCCGACAGCTCGACGTCCGCCCGGTCAAGGCCTTCGGCGACGGCTCCGACATCACCGAACAGGCCGTCGCCTCGTACGTGGCCAAGTACGCGACCAAGGCCGCCGAGAACACCGGCACCCTGGACCGCCGCATCGGCGAACTCGCCGAACTCGACCGCCACCAGGTCCCGGACCACACCCGGCGGCTCATCACCGCGTGCCGCGACCTGGACAGCCTCTACCCGGACCGGCGCCTCTGGGCTTGGGCCCACATGCTCGGCTTCCGCGGGCACTTCTCGTCCAAGTCGCGCACCTACTCCACCACGCTCGGCGCCCTCCGCCAGGAACGCGCCGACTACCGCGCCGCCCAAGAGGCATCCGTCCTCGGCCTCGACGAGCGCGAGCCGGACACCGTCCTCGTCCTGGCGGACTGGCAGTACGCCGGCCACGGCCACACGCCGGGTGAAGCCGCCCTCGCTACAACCATCGCCCGCGATCTCCAGCTCAACCGCGAGACCGCCCGCGACGCCCTTGCCGACCAGTTGAACGCCGAAAGGGAGTGCTGACCATGGCCGCAGAGCTTCCGAACCGGTTCCTGACCCCTGAGGACCTGGTCGAGATGTTCGAACTCCCCAGCGTCGAGACGGTCTACCAGTGGCGCCGCAAGCACACTGGTCCGCGCGGCTTCCGTGTAGGTCGGCATCTCCGCTTCGATCCGACCGACGTGCGGGCCTGGGTAGACACCCAGCTCGGGGAGGCCGCCTGATGGCCGGACACATCCAAGACCGCTGGTACAGGACCGAGGTCAGCCCGAACGGCAAGCCTCACAGGGTCAAGACCGAGCGCTACGGCACCGGCATGCGCTACCGGGCCCGCTACATCGGCCCGGACGGCACAGAGAAGTCCAAGAGCTTCCCTGACAAGCAGAAGAGGTTGGCCGAGAAGTGGCTGACCAACATCGAAGCCGACATGGCGCGCGGGCAGTACATCGACCCGCAAGCGGCCCGGACAACGTTCCGGGAGTACACGGATCGCTGGCTCGCCTCGCTCACGACCGACCTGACGAGCCGGGCTGCCGTCGAGGGTCGACTGCGTTTGCACGCTCTGCCCTACCTCGGCACCCGTCCGATCGGCTCGTTCCAGCCCGAGCACATCCGCGACTGGAATCGTCAGCTAGAAGATGCCGTGGCATCAGCCCAATATCGGCGCCTCATCTTCGACGCCGTCTCCTCCGTACTGAACGCGGCCGTAGATGACCGCCTGCTGGCCTCGAACCCCTGCCGGGCTCGTTCCGTCAAGGCGCCCCGGCCGACACCGACACGCGTGCACCCGTGGTCCGCTGAACAGGTCTTCGGCGTACGAGCTGGCCTCCCCGAGCGCTACATGGCCATGGTCGACCTCGGCGCCGGATGCGGTCTTCGACAGGGTGAGATCTTTGGCCTGGCCGTCGACAACATCGGGGACCTCGGCTGGTTGTACGTCCGTCAGCAGGTGAAGAAGGTTCGCGGCACGCTCGTCTTCGCCCCGCCCAAGCGTGGCAAGCTCCGTGACGTCCCCCTCGACCCCGAGGTGTCGGCCGCGCTCCGCGAGCATATGGAGCGCTTCCCGCCTGTCGAGGTGGCCTTACCTTGGCTGACACCGACCGGCCCCAAGGTCACACACCGCCTCGTCTTCACGAGCGGCATCGGCGCCGCCATCTGGAGCCAGGGATTCAACGACCAGGCGTGGAAGCCTGCGTTGGCCTCCGCCGGCATCATCCCGACCCCGGAGAAGGGCGAGCGTTACGCTGCCGCCCGCGAGCACGGCATGCACGCCCTCCGCCACTTCTACGCCTCGGTCCTCCTGGACGCCGGAGAGAGCATCAAGGCCCTGAGTCTCTACCTCGGCCACAGCGATCCGGGGTTCACCCTCCGCGTCTACACGCACCTCATGCCGTCCAGCGAGACCCGGACCCGGAAGGCCATCTCCGCGATGTACCGGGCGGCCGGTCACGCTCACGACGGCCCGAAGACGGACGACGGCCCAGAGACGGCCCAAGCCGCCTGACACGGCCCCTCATCGGCGGAAAACCTGCTGGTGAGGGGCCTTTTCATGCCCGCTCGCGGTAAGTAACACCCCATCTTGCCGTACCGCCACCCCTAGGCGGAAACCCGTATGCTCCGGGCGCTGTGACCTGGGGTTTCGCTGCTACGGCCGCGGCTCGTGCGTGTTCTGGAGTGCTCCGCGGGGTGGAGGGGCGGGTCAGACCAATGGGGGAGCGGGTTGTGCCTCGGGGCTGACGCGGAGGGGAGTGCTGCCGTCGGACGATGAGGACCCGGCGGAGGGAGACGTGGTGGAGCGTTGGGACCGGATCGGGCGTACGGCGGCGTACGGAGCGGCGGCGGCCCTCGTGCCGTACCTGATGATCAAGGTGTCGTGGGTGGTCGGTTCGTTGCTGGGGCTGCTGCCGGTCGGACGGGGGTTCAGCCTGGGCGGGTGGCTGGTGCTCAACACCGTCACGATCGGCATGGCCGCGGCCGGGGTCACGCTGGGGCTGGCGCTGGTGCGGCCGTGGGGGATGCGGATTCCCGGCCGGCTGGTGGGATTCCTCGCCTGGGTCGGGTCGGGGTTCCTGGTGTCGATCCTGCCGTTCGTGGTCGTCAGCGCGCTGGTGGACTCCGGGACGGGGAGTCCGGGAGGCTCAGGGAATTCGGGGGGCGACGCGGCGATGCCGGGCTGGGAGGCGGTGCTGCTCGAGTGCAGCTTCGTGGGAACCGGGATCGCGCTGGCCGTCGCGCTTCCCGCCTATCTGTGGCGGCGCTGGCCCCACGCGCTGCGCCGGCCGGAGCGGCCTCCCACCCGCACCTCCTCAGGCCCGCCGTGGCCCGCGGTGACCGGCACCGTGACCGGCCTGGCCTGGCTCTACTGGGCGGCCGGTGGCCCCCTGGGCATCGCGCACCGCGATGAGCGGCCGGCCGCATGGCACGTACTGGTCGGGGTCAGCGCGTGCTGGGCTCTCGCCGCGTCCGCAGCCGTACCGGCTCTCGTCCGGAGCCGGTCGACCCGGCTGCCGTATCCGCTCCTGCTCGCGCTGGCGTGGCTGGGCTCGGGCTCGATGTTCGCGTGGAGCGGCTGGAGGCTGCCGGCCACGCTGTACGTGGCGCTGGCACACCCGAGCGACGTCGGCTACCCGGAGAACGTCGCGGCCGCCGTGACCCTGCACGCCATGGCCGTGCTGACCGGGGCAGGAATCATACGGACCCTGGCGCGCGGCGACCGCAGACGGGTCAGCGCGCCCGACAGCACCCAGCAGCCCGCCGAGCGGGCGGGCCGTCATCCGTGAACCTGGCTGTTCAGAAAGGCGTTTGACCGGGAGCACCTCGATGCACCCGCGGCAAGGTCACCTGGAGTGACTTCAACACTCGTGAACATGACTCGACCGCGGATCTGGGTGCCTCCCAAATCCCTGTACGGCCACCGTCCCGACTCGCGTATAAGGCCACCCGCCCCGGATGCGGGCCCGGCAAGTCGTCTTCCGACAGGCTCATGGAGCGCGGGTTCATGGGCGCGGAAGATGATCACCGTGCCGGTCCCCTCCGCGACGATCTTCAGTTCTCGGCTGGTGCCGGAAACGGAACTTTTCGATCGTGACGGGCCCACGGCCCCGGCAGACGGCGGCCGGGAAGCACCGAAGGCGGCCGAGAGCTCACAAGAAGGCCCCAGACGCTCGGCAGACGGAACTTCGTGGTCACGCGGGCAGGTTCAGTTGCCAGGAGACGCCGAACCGGTCGTTGAGCCAGCCGAACTTGGGGCTGAAGCCGTAGCTGCCCAGGGGCATGAGCGCGGTGCCCTGCTCGGCGAGGGCCGCGTAGAGGCGGTCGATCTCGGCCTCGTTCTCGCACTGCACGAAGAGCGAGATCGCGGGGGTGAAGGTGAAGTCGTGGCTCGCGGGGCTGTCGATGCACATGAACTGCTGGCCGACGAGAGAGAACGTCGCGTGCTGCACGCTCCCCTGCTTGCCGGCGCCGTCGGCGCCGTAGCGGGTGATGCTGACGACCTCGGCGTCGTCGAAGAGCGAGGTGTAGAAGGTCATCGCCTCTTCGGCGTTGCCCTCGAACATCAGGAACGTGCTGATCTTCTGCGAGGTCACGATCTCCATGCCGCTCTCTCCTCCGCGCTGTCGGGCAGTCGACGCCTGGCAACGGTAGCGGGGGCGCCGCGCGCCGGCGGTGCGACGCGGGCTGCTGCCGTGATCGGGGTCCGATCAGGGTTGACTCAGGGCCGTTCCCTGATGAGCGGGGCCGCCGGTGCGGAGGAGACTCGTGACCGGGCCGGACGATCACCGGACCGACGACCACGATCTTGGGGGAACACCGTGAACAGCTCTGCCCGTCGCACCCGTTGGACCACCCTGGCCGTCGGCAGCGGCCTGCTGCTGACCCTGGCCACGGGGGTGGCCGCTCCCGCCTCCGCCGCCGAGGGCCCGGCACGCACCGCCGCTGCCGCGCCGTTGCCCGCGCTGGACCCGGCCGCGCTGAAGGCGTCCATCGCCGGTCTGCCGAACGCGGACGTCACCGGCGCGCTGCTGCGGATCACCGGCAGTGCGGGTCACTGGCGGGGCACGTCGGGCGTGGGCAACCTGGGGACCGGACAGGGCGTGCCGTCCAACGCGCACATCCGGATCGGCAGCATCTCCAAGGTCTTCACCGCCACGATCGTCCTCCAGCTCGCGGCCGAGCACCGGATCAGCCTGGACGAGCCCGTCCAGCGGTACCTGCCGGGCGTCCTGCCCGCCGACCTGCCGCCCGTCACGGTCGGCCAGTTGCTCAACCACACCAGCGGTCTGCCGCGGGGCGCCGACAGCCCGGACTTCGGCGACGGCAGCCCCGAGTGGTTCGCCGCCAACCGTCTGAAGAGCTTCACCCCGCAGCAGGTGATCGACCTGATGGCGGGCCAGCCGATGCAGTTCGCGCCGGGCACCGCGCAGCAGTACAACGGCATGAACTACTACGTCGCCGGCATGCTGATCGAGAAGATCACCGGGCACACCTTCGCGGACGAGGTGCGGTCCCGGATCACCCGGCCCCTCGCCCTGCACGACACCTACGTTCCCGACGCCGGCGACCCGCGGCTGCCGAGCCCGCACTCCGACGGCTATCTGACCGTCACGTCCGCGGACGGCACCACGCATCCGGTGGACGTCACCGAGCAGAGTCCCTGGCCCTGGGCCGAGGGCGGCATGATCTCCACCCCCGCCGACCTGGACCGGTTCATCACCGCGCTCTTCCGCGGCCGCTTCCTTCCGGCCGCCCAGCAGGCCGAGCTCTTCGCGGTTCCCGACGTTCCCAACTTCCACAGCAGCCAGTGCCGTACCGAGGCCGACGCCGGGCGGGCCTGCATGACCATGGGCCTGATGCGGGTCAAGGCCTCCAACGGTGTCGTGGTCTGGGGCAAGACGGGATCCCGGCCGGGCTACACCAGCGGCGTGTTCTCCACCCGCGACCTCTCCCGCAAGATCGTCTACTCCGTCAATCCCACCAACCTCAACGGCACCGAGATGCGCTACATCCAGCAGATGGCCGCCGCCTCCTTCGGCGCCGTGGTCCCGGCCAAGAACTGACCCGACCGGGGTCTCGTCCGTCGCCGGGGCGGCCGCTTCGCGGTCCCGGTCAGTGCTGCTGGGTCCTGGCCCCGATCAGTGCTGGGTCGTGGGGCCGATCAGTGCTGGGTCGTGGGGCCGGGTGGCAGGTGGACCGTCATGATCAGGTGGCAGGTCCCGGTGCCCGCGCCGCGGTAGGTGTGCGGGGTGTCGGCGTCGAACGTGGCGGTCTGGCCGGCTTCGATGCCGTGCTCGGCGCCGTCGACGACCAGGGTCATACGACCGGACGTGACGCTGACGGTCTCGACCACTCCGGCCTGGTGGGGGTGACTGGGGTACTCCTCGCCCGGTTCCAGTCGCCAGCGCCAGACCTCGACGGGGGTCGGTCCCGAGGTCGTCAGCATGAGGCGCGCCTGGCTGCCCCGTTCCCCGGTCCACAGCGGGGCGACGGCCTCCACGGACACGACGCGGACCTGGCCCTCGGAAGAGCCCTGCATCAGAGCGGACACCGAGATGCCGAGGGTGTCGGCCAGCCGGACCAGGGTCGCCAGGTTGGGGTTGCCCTGGGCCTTCTCCAGTCCCACCAGGGCACCCTTGCTGACCTGGGCGCGGCGGCTGAGCTCCTCCAGGGACAGACCCGCGCGCACGCGGGCCGCCCGGACGTTGTTCGCGACCGTCCGCAGGGCTGCGGCCGTCTCGGCCATGGGGTCTCCGTCCTCAGCGCTGAACACTTCAATGCACCGCACGGTCGTTTGGTTGACATCGACCGGTCGTTCCGTTGTACGGTTTGGTCGTTCCAATGATAGTAAGGGATGCTCTGAACCGTGATCGCTCTGCTGCTGGCCCTGGGCAGCTCACTCGCCTACGGATGCGCCGACTTCCTCGGCGGTCTCGGCGCCCGTAAGGCCCATGTGCTGCGGACCGTGATGGTCGCGGCGCCGGCCAGCCTCGCCGTGGAGCTGCTGCTGTGGCCGGTGCTCGGCGCCTCGTTCGGCACCGCGGCCCTCGGCTGGGGCGCGGCCTCCGGGGTCGCCTCGGCCGCCGCGTTCGCCCTGCTCTACCGCACCCTGGCGATCGGCCCGATGAACGTGCTGTCGCCCGTCACCGCGCTGGTGTCCGCCGCGCTGCCCGTGGGTGTCGGCCTGTTGCAGGGTGAACGTCTGACCACCGCCGGGCTGGTGGGTCTGCCGCTCGCGCTGCTGGCGGTGGTGCTGGTCAGCGCCGGGCACGGCGCGGGCTCGGCGCGCCCCTCGCGCACGGCGCTGCTGCTGGCCCTCGGCGCGGGCGCCGCCATCGCCCTCCAGCTGATCTTCCTGCACCAGGCGCCGTCCGACAGCGGGGTGGCTCCGCTGATCGTGGGCCGGGCCGTCTCCTCGGTCGTCACCCTGGCCGCCGCCGGAGTGCTGCACCGCAGACTCGGTTCCGAACGGCCCGCCTACGCGATGTCGGCGGCAGCGGGGGTACTGGACTCGCTGGCGAACCTGCTGTTCCTGCTCGCCGCCCGCAGCGGGGACCTCACCGTCGTCGCCGTGATCACCGCCCTCTACCCGGCCGGCACCGTCCTGCTCGCCCGAGGTGTGCTCGCCGAACGCATCCACCGCGGACAGCTCGTCGGCCTGGGCACGGCCGCCGTCGCCGTCAGCCTGCTGGCCCTGACCTGAGCACCTGCACGCCCCACCCGCACCACCGAAGCGAGGAAAGCGCCATGCTGATTCACCCCTGGGACGCCGGTCTGGACGAAGCCGAATGGCAGACCTGGATCGCCGATGGGCATGACTTCGGGCAGCTCGGCGTCAACGGCCCGCCCGGCCACCCGCCCGTCGTCGTACCCACCCACTTCATCTGCGACGGCGGCGATCTCCTGATCCACCTCGCGCGACCCAACCCGGTCTGGCAGGCGATCGAGCACGACCCGAACGTCGTCCTCACCGTCATCGGCGACTACGCCTTCGTCCCCGGCCCCTGGCGCGCCCCGGCCGGCACACCGCCCCACGACGGCGTCCCCACCAGCTACTACTCGGCTGTCCAGTTCACCTGTCGCGCCCGCATCGTCGACGACCCCGAGGCCAAGGCCGAGCTGCTGCGCCGCCAGCTCGCCCACTTCCAGCCCGAGGGCGACCACGCCCCCGTCGCCGTCGACCGGCCGCCGTACGGGCGGATGCTGGCCGGCATACGTGGCCTGCGCCTGGAAGTCACCGAAGTGCGGGCCAAGTTCAAGTACGACGACCACAAACCCGTCGAGCACCGCACCGCCGTCGCCGACCACCTCACCGCACGCGGCCAGGGCCTCGACCTGCCCACCGCACGTCAGCAGCGCCGCCGCCTGGACCGCATCGGTCCCTGGAAGCCCTGACTCCCACCTCTTCCACCCGCCCGGACGCAGGAAACGGAACCAACACCCCTATGACCGCCTTCCGCCTCGCCCCAGCCGTCGCAGACGCCTTCCCCGACACCCTCATCGCCCTGGTCACCGCGACCGGCCTGCGCGGCCGCGAACCCTGGCCCCACACCTCCGCCGCCCTTGAGGAGCTGGAGCAGCGGCTCGCCGACGGCACCTGGCAGCCCGCCGACGAGAACGACCCCCGCATCGAGGCCTGGCACACCGCCTACCGCTCGTTCGGCACCAACCCCCGCCGCATCCGCCCCAGCGTCGACGCCCTCGGCCGCCGCCTCGCCAAGAAGGGCACCCTGCCCCGCATCAACCCCGGCGTCGACTCCTACAACTCGGTCTCCGTCCACCACGGCCTGCCCGCCGGCGCCTTCGACCTCGACCACGTCACCGGCGACATCGACATCCGCCACGCGGACGGCACCGAGACCTTCACCCCGCTCGGCGAACCCGACACCGTCGAGAACCCCAAACCCGGCGAGATCATCTACGCCGACACCACCGGCGTCCTGACCCGCCACTGGAACCACCGCGACGCCCACCGCACCCGCGTCACCGAGGACTCCACACACGTCGCAGTCGTCCTCGAAACCCTCCGCGCCGGCCAGGACGGCCACCTCCTCAAGACCGCGGCGGAGGAACTGCGGGACCTGCTCGCACCGCACGCCGAACACACCGCCGTGCACCACCTCACCCCGGCACAGCCCCACGCCGTCGTCTGAGACGCCGAGGTACTCGGGGCGAGTTGAGTACTCGTGCTCAGGCCCGCGCCGGGCGGGGCCGGAACGCTTGGAGCATGAGCCGAGGAACGCGCAAACCCGTTTCCCAACTGCTGTCGATCCTGGGGATGGCCGCGGCCGCGCCGGTGATGTGGGCCGCGTGGCTGGGCTGGGATCAGCACCGCGATGTGCGGCCTGACGGCACGACGACCGGGCCGTACGAGGCATGGCAGGTGATCGGGCTGGTGCTGACCCTGCTGGCAGCGGTGTGCTGGGCGGCGTCCCGGCGCTATGTCGCGGGCGCCGTGGTGGGCACCTCGCTGGGCCTGACCGCCGCCGCCTGTTACGACTGGTCGGACGACTCCAGCGGCCTCTACATGGTCGGTGTGGGCGGCGTCATGATGGGCAGCCTCGCCGTCACCGCCGTCGTCGCCGCAGTGGTCTCCGCCGTGATCGCCCATGGGGCCTCCGACGGGCACCGCACCGGAGCGTGACGGCACTCTGTGCTGCCCATCGCTCCCGGATCAGCAGCTGACGCCCCACTCCTCCCGCGGAATCGGTCCCTCCCAGGCGTCGCACACGCGCTCGGCCCAGTCGCGGGCCACGAAGACCGATCGGGTGAGAAGGGCGTCGCCGCTGCGCTGCGCCCGCAGGACGAGGCCGAGTTCGCCCGCCCCGAGGTCGCCGCACTGGTAGCAGCGGACCCGTTCGCCCAGCCCCCGCTCCCGCATAGCGGCCACGAAGCGGTCGTTCAGCCGGGAGGGCACCTCGCCCACCAGCCGCAGACCGTGCCAGGTGGCCCGGGGCCGGTGCCGCGCGTCGATCGCGACGCAGAAGAGCCGGCCCGATTCCGCGTAGTACGTGGTCAGCGCCTGGCCGCGGGAGGCCGGGAGGTGGAACCGCCGGGCAGCCACATGCCGGGGCGCAGCCGGATCTCCTCGAGGAGCTGGTGCACGTCGCTCAGCTCGTGGACCGGGCTCGGTGGCCTGCGTGGCGTGCCGCCGCCAGGCGTCACCTGGGCGCTGGACCGCTCGGTCACTCGCCCGGCTGCTCCCGCTTGCGCAGCAGGACCAGGACCGCGCCGCCGATCACCACGAACCCGATGGCCACGCCGGCGATCAGCGGGGTGAGCGCGGAGCCGCCCGTGGCGGCGAGGTCGGTGCCGTCCTGGGTGGCCGAGGCGAGGGGGGTGGGCTCGCCCACGGTCTGGGTCGTCTTCGTGGTGATCGTGCCCTGGGTGCGGCAGTCGAGGACGCCGGCGAAGTGCTGGCTGAAGCCGTTGGGGCCGGTGATCGTGAAGTCGTATGCCTGGTCTTCCTGGAGCGGGACGCTCACCGTGCGGGTGGCGCCCGCGGGGATGGTGTGCTCGGCGCCCATCAGGTCCAAGGTGAAGGGCTGGTCGCCCTTGTTGTCGGCCGTGATGTCCACCGCGCCCTTGGCGCAGTTCTTGCGGGCCGAGACCGCGGGTATGGCGCCCTTGGCCGCCCAGTTGGCCGTCGCGGTCGCCGAGACCGTGGACTCGCTGGAGCCGGCGAGGATCTGGGTCTGGCTGCGGCTGTCGGAGGCGAACGCCCGGCCCACCGGGACGGTCGTCGAGGCCTGCAGGGTCAGCTCGGCGGAGCCGTCCGCCGCGTCCTCCGGTATGTCGAAGTAGAGCCGGCTGCCGTTCTTCGCAGAGGTGAGCACCTTGCCGGTCTTGTCGATGATCCGCACTCCGCTGGTGGCCGCGTCCGCCGGCGGGATCACCGTGACGGAGCCGGCGTTGGTGTGCACGGTCACCGGGCCGAGCAGGTCCCCGGGGTGACCGGAGACCGCAGGCGGGTCCAGGGTCAGGGAGGCCTCGGGCTCGGTGCTGTTCCGGGCGCTCTTCTGCAGATAGGCGGCGAGCTTCTCGGCCTGCGGGTCCACGGCGTCGACCTTGGCGTGGTCCGAGTAACGCCATATGGCCACCTGGGTGCCGGCCGCCGCGTCCTGCTCGGTGAGGGTGCTCACGCCGGCCTGCCGGGCGAGCGCGGCGAGGTCGTTGACCTGGGGGTAGGAGTTCTCCAGGATCCAGCGGATCCTGCCGGCGTCCTTGTTGGCGCCCAGCGACGTGCCGCTCCAGGACGTCTCCTGGTAGAGGGCGTCGCGCTGGGTGGGGTTGTGCAGGTCGATGCAGTACGTCTGCAGGGTGCCGCCGCCGTCCACGGACATCTCGAAGAGTCCGGCGGCCACCCGCTGGTCGCCGCCGTCCCCGTGTATGACGGCCTCGCCGTAGGTCTTCAGGCCGTCGATCGTGGCCGTCGCCCCGCCCTGGGTCTGCGGTGTGCCGTCGGCCATGGCCGTGCCCGCGCCGGACAGCACACCGGCCGCCACGAGCCCGGACACCGTGGTGACGGCGGCAAGGCGGGCCACAGCGGTGGACCGACAGAACCCAGAGAGCGCTACAAGCACAGATCTCCCCTTCGAGCAGGACCCGTTGACCATGGGAGACGGTCCCACCAGCAGAATCAGCAGCCCCATGGGGCACGCCCGGCATCCTATGGACCACGCGGGACCTCACCCGCCGGTCCGATGATCCGATGGCCGATCCGATCCGCAATCGTTATCGCCGGGACCGTCCTTGAGCAGCGGTTACCGACAAATCCCCCGGTTCGTAGGGGTGTTCGCGGCAGACTCGCCGCCAAGCCGCGCTTCGGTGCGGGGTGGCGGAAGCCGAGCGGACCGAAGCCGGGCGGACTCCGATGACGTCGCCTCAGCACTGACGTCATGTCACCGCGACCGGCTCCGCGTTCCGTTGCTCCGGCACCGCGTCCGGGGCGTCCGCCGGTCCCGGTGTCTCCCAGCCGGGTTCCGGCCGCGTGGCCGCCGGAGGTGTGTCCGGTTTCGCCGCGCGGCGGAAGACCGCGGTGCCCCGGGACAGGTCGTGGCCGATCGCCACGGCGTCGATGTCGGCGGACGCCCACTGCTGCTGCCCGTCGCGCGCCTCCGTGCGCACCTTCAGCCGGCCCTGGACGACGACCGGCTGGCCCACCTCCACGGACGCGGCCACGTTGACGGCGAGCTGGCGGTTGGCCCACACCGTGAAGAAGTTGGTGTGCCCGTCCGTCCAGGTGTTCCTCTCCCGGTCCCAGTAGCGCGCGGTCACCGCCAGCCGGAACCGGGCCGACGGGCCCGCCGCCGACTCCCGGTACACCGGCGGGGTCGCCACATTGCCCACCACACAGACGACGGTCTCGTTCATGTCCTCGCTCCCCTCCCCCGCCCGGCGCCCTGCGGCCGGGCGGACACACGTACGGGCCCGTCCCGTACGGCGGTGTCTGCCGTGCCGGCGCGTACGACTGCCGTACGTGCCCGCACGCCCCGCCGACCGCGTGCGCCGTCCGCCGTCCCTCCGGACCGGACCCGCCGTGCGATCGCCGTGACCTCAGACTGCCTCCGTCGGGCCGGGCCCGCTGAGCGCTGTGGACGACCCCTTCACCTGTGGAAAACCCCGCCACCCGCACGAGTGACCGACGCCTCCGGACCCCGGTCCGCGTCCCCCGCACCTCCCGTCACGCGGCGCCGCCGTCGTCGCCCTCAGCCACCCCCGTCACGCGGGCCGGCCCCCTCAACCCGGCCCCGGTCGCAGCCCCAACTCCGTCCTGGACCCGTCCCTCCCCCGTCACCCGGCCCGACCCGTCACCGAGCCGGGCCCGCACTCCAGGAGCTCCCGCCCTCACCCCACCCCGGCGCCGGCCCCGGCCCCAGCCCCAGCCCCAGCCCCAGCCCCAGCCCCAGCCCCAGCCCCAGCATCGTGCGACACGACCCGCCCGTAC
>NZ_JBSGDB010000048.1:0-31354 GCF_053602155.1 Streptomyces sp. NPDC004561 | reverse complement strand
GGGGCCGGGAAGCCCGGCGCCGGAGGCGGCGGGGGCACGGGGGCGGGACCCTGGGAGGCTCCCGGGGGCGGGCCCGGGTGGTGTGCGGCCGGCGCCCAGCCGGCGTGCGGCCCGTGCCCCGGCTGATGGGGCGGCGGCAGCGGAGACCCCACTGCGTGCTGCATCCGTTGCCACTCCGTCTCGTACAGGCAATTCGTGCTGGCAGCGGGGGCGCGCCCCGCTCCCTACCGAACGGTACCGTCCCCGGCCGTCGTTTGGTGAAACGGCCGGGGGCGGCCCGAAGTGCCCGATGCGCTGCGGGAAATGGGACGGATGCCTGCCGACGGGACTTACTGGCCCACTTCTCCGTAGGCGGCCAGCAGGACGGCGGGGTCGGGGCCCTCCAGGACGGTCGGCTTGGCCAGGCCGTCGAGGACGATGAACCGCAGCAGGTCGCCGCGGGACTTCTTGTCGACCCTCATCGCCTCCAGCAGCTTGGGCCACTGGTCGTAGCGGTAGTGCAGCGGCAGCCCGACCGACTCCAGGATCGTACGGTGCCGGTCCGCGGTCGCCTCGTCCAACCGGCCCGCCAGACGGCCGAGTTCGGCGGCGAAGTGCATGCCGACCGCGACCGCGGCGCCGTGCCGCCACTTGTATCGCTCGTTCTTCTCGATGGCGTGGCCCAGCGTGTGGCCGTAGTTCAGGATCTCCCGGCGGCCGGACTCCTTCAGGTCCGAGGAGACGACCTCGGCCTTCACCCGGATCGAGCGCTCGATCAGCTCGGCCGTGTGCGGGCCCGCGGGGGTCCGGGCGGCCTCGGGGTCGGACTCGACGAGTTCCAGGATCACCGGGTCGGCGATGAAGCCCGCCTTGATGACCTCCGCGAGCCCGGAGACGTAGTCGTTCACCGGCAGGGAGTCCAGGGCGGCCAGGTCGCACAGGACACCGGCCGGCGGGTGGAAGGCGCCGACGAGGTTCTTGCCCTCGGCGGTGTTGATGCCGGTCTTGCCGCCCACGGCCGCGTCCACCATCGCGAGCACGGTCGTCGGGACGGCGATCCAGCGGACCCCGCGCAGCCAGGTCGCGGCCACGAACCCGGCGAGGTCCGTCGTCGCGCCGCCGCCCACGCCGACGATGACGTCGGAGCGCGTGAAACCGGACTGGCCGAGCGCCTTCCAGCAGTAGGCGGCGACCTCGGCGGTCTTGGCCTCCTCGGCGTTGGGCACCTGGACGGCGATCGCCTCGAAGCCCTGCTCGGCCAGGTCGGCGCGGAGCGCGTCGCCGGTCTCGGCCAGCGCCTCGGGGTGGATCACCGCGACCCGCTTGGCCTTCTGCCCGATCAGTCCGGCCAGCTCGCCGAGGAGCTGTCGTCCGACCAGCACCTCGTAGGGGTCGGTGCCCGCGCTGCCGGCGACCTGGATCCGGGTGACTGCCTCGCTCATGCTTCCTTCAACTCCAGTGCGTCCAGCGCCTGTTGCGTGACCTCTTCGGGGGTGCGGCCGTCGGTCGCCACGACGGCGGTGGCGACCTCCTCGTACAGGTGCCGCCGGGCCTCCATCAGCTCGCGCCACTGCTTGCGCGGGTTGACCGCGAGCAGCGGCCGGGCCACGTTCAGACCGGTGCGCTTGACGGCCTCGTCCACCTCCATGGAGAGGTAGACCACCCGGTGCCCGGCGAGCAGCGCGCGGGTGTCCGCGTCGAGGATCGCCCCGCCGCCGAGCGCGAGGACGCCCTCGTGCCCGGCGAGCCCGGCGTGCACCGCCCGCTTCTCGATCGCCCGGAAGGCGGGCTCGCCCTCGTCCACGAAGATCTCGGCGATGGTCCGGCCCTCGGCGGCCACGATGTCGTCGTCGGTGTCCCGGTAGCCGACCCCCAGCCGCTCGGCCAGCAGCCGGCCGACGGTGGACTTGCCGACGCCCATCGGGCCGACGAGTACGACGGCAGGCACGGCGCTCACCGGATGTGGAGGTTGTCGAGGTACGACCGCACGTTGCGCCGGGTCTCGGCGACGGAGTCGCCGCCGAACTTCTCGGCGACCGCGTCCGCGAGGACCAGCGCCACCATGGCCTCGGCGACGATGCCGGCGGCCGGCACGGCGGAGACGTCGGAGCGCTGGTGGTGGGCCTGGGTGGCCTCGCCGGTGGCCACGTCCACGGTCTTCAGCGCGCGCGGCACGGTCGCGATCGGCTTCATCGCGGCCCGCACCCGCAGCAGCTCGCCCGTGGTCAGACCGCCCTCGGTGCCGCCGGAGCGGCCGGTGACGCGCCGGATGCCCTCGGGCGTGCCGACGATCTCGTCGTGCGCCTGCGAGCCGGGCACCCGGGCCAGCTCGAAGCCGTCGCCGATCTCCACGCCCTTGATCGCCTGGATGCCCATGAGGGCGCCGGCGAGGCGGGCGTCCAGCTTGCGGTCCCAGTGCACGTGCGAGCCGAGGCCGACCGGGACGCCGTAGGCCAGCACCTCGACCACACCGCCCAGGGTGTCGCCGTCCTTGTGGGCCTGGTCGACCTCCGCGACCATCGCCTTCGAGGCGTCCGCGTCCAGGCAGCGCAGCGGGTCGGCGTCCAGCTTCTCGACGTCGGCCGGCGTCGGGTAGACGCCCTGCGGGGCCTTCACGGAGCACAACTCGACGACGTGGGAGACGATCTCGACGCCGGCCGTCTCCTTCAGGTAGGAGCGGGCGACCGCGCCGAGCGCCACCCGGGCCGCGGTCTCACGGGCGGAGGCGCGCTCCAGGATCGGGCGGGCCTCGTCGAAGCCGTACTTCTGCATGCCGGCGAGGTCGGCGTGGCCCGGGCGCGGGCGGGTCAGCGGCGCGTTCCGGGCGAGCCCTGCGAGGATCTCCGGGGCGACCGGGTCGGCGGCCATGACCTGCTCCCACTTCGGCCACTCGGTGTTGCCCACCATGATCGCGACCGGGGAGCCGAGGGTCAGGCCGTGCCGGACACCGCCGAGGAAGGTGACCTCGTCACGCTCGAACTTCATCCGCGCACCGCGGCCATAGCCGAGCCGCCGCCGCGCGAGGTGGTCCGCCACCATCTCCGTGGTGATCGGCACGCCGGCGGGAAGGCCCTCCAGCGTCGCGACAAGTGCGGGACCGTGGGACTCCCCCGCGGTCAGCCAACGCAGCCTGCTCAACGGTGCTCCTCAGTGTTCGCGCCCGGTACTGCCCTGCGTACGCATGTCCTCGCGTACGGCGACGGCGCGACCGGATGCGCGACCCCGGCCCGCCACCTCTGATCCTCCCACGTCCGGGGCGGGTGTCCGGCCTCCGGTCCAGCAGGCGGACGCGTCCGCGGGCGGTCAGCGGGCGGCGAGCGCCTTCTCGCCGGCCCTGCGCATGGCCTCCAGCGGAGCCGGGGCATGTCCGGTCATCTGTTCGACCTGAAGGACGGCCTGGTGGACCAGCAGGTCGAGGCCGCTCACGACGGCGCCGCCGAACATGGACCAGCGGGCCGCCAGCTCGGTGGGCCAGGGCTCGTAGAGCACGTCGAAGAGGGTGGCGGGACGCTCGGGCACGGCCTCGGCGAGGGCGTCGGTGGTGCCGGCGGGCGTGGTGGCGATCACCAGCGGGGCGTCGAGGGCCCCGGCCGCGTCCGTCCAGTGGGCCGTACGGACGTCCACGTCGAGCCGTTCGCCCCACTGCCGCATCTCGGCGGCCCGGGCCTCGCTGTGGACGTAGGCGACGACCTGGCCGGTGCAGATCCGGGCCAGCGCGGCGAGCGCGGAGGAGGCGGTGGCGCCGGCGCCGAGGATCGCCGCGGAGCCGACCTCCTCGATGCCGTGCTCACGCAGGGCGGCCACCATGCCCGGGACGTCGGTGTTGTCCCCGATCCTGCGGCCGTCCTCGGTCAGGACGACGGTGTTGACCGCGTCCACGGAGGCGGCCGTCTCGCTGATCCCGTCCAGCAGCGGGATGACCGCCCGCTTCAGCGGCATGGTCAGCGACAGCCCCGCCCACTCCGGCCCGAGCTTGTCGAGGAAGCCCGGCAGGCCCGCCTCGTCGACCTCGAAGCGGTCGTACGACCAGTCCGTGAGCCCGAGTTCGTCGTACGCGGTCCGGTGCAGCACCGGGGACAGAGAGTGGGCGATGGGCTTACCGAGCACGGCGGCCCGGCGGGCATCAGTTGCCCGAGGTGGCATTGAACTTGTCCTTGAGCTGCTTGAATTCTTCGTATGTCCTGGCGAATTCGGTATTGGTCGTACCGTCGGTCGCCACGAAATAGATCCAGCCGTCGTGCGTCGGATTCAGCGCCGCCTTGATCGCGTCGTCGCCGGGGTTTCCGATGGGACCGGGCGGAAGACCCTTGTGGGTGTACGTGTTGTACGGGTTGCTGTTGCTGTTGATCTCCCTTTCGGAGATGTGGATGTTGCTCGTGCCCTTGAGGTAGTTGTACGTCGAGTCGAACTGCAGCAACTGGTTCGTCTCGGTGTTCGTGGGCTTCAGGCGGTTGTAGACCACTTCCGCCATCTTGCGGAAGTCCTCGGGCGTCTTGCCCTCCGCCTGGACCAGGCTCGCGACCGTGACGAGCTGGAACGCGTTGCTCAGGCCCAGCGATTTCGCCTTGGCGTCGAGTCCGTAGGCGGCGTACCTCTCCTTGGCCTGGGTGACCATCTGCTTGAGGATCGCGTCCGGCTTCATGCCCTTGGCGGCCGGATAGGTGCCCGGGAAGAGGAAGCCCTCCAGCCGGTCCTTGACCTCGCCGGTGCTCTGTGCCCAGCTCGGCATGCCGAGGGTCTTGTACTCCTTCTGGGCGAGCTTCTGGGTGCTGCCCGCGGAGAGCTCGAGCTTCGTGTCGATGGTCTGGTAGACCTTCGCATTGCGCTCGCCCGGGGTCACGATCACGTTGTTCTGGCTCTTCGGGTCGAGCATCATCCGGACGGCGCTGGCGGCCGACATCTCCTTCCTCAGGAGGTAGGCGCCGGCCTGGATCGAGTCGCCGCCCGGGGTCGTGCTCTGTGCGTGCACGAAGGCGTCGACGGACTTGACGACACCGGCCTCCTTCAGCTTCCGGCCGATGTCGTAGCCGCCCGCGCCCTTCGGGATCTCGACGGTCACGATCTCGCCGGTGCCGTTGCCCGCGTAGTCCGGAGCCGGGGCGAAACGATTTTGGTAGAACTTGTAGCCGTAGTAGCCGACGCCGGCGAGGCCGCCGCCGAAGACCAGGACGACGACCATGCAGGCGCAGCCGGTGCGCCGTTTCTTGCCTTTGGCCGGTTTTTTGCCCTTGCCGCCGCGCGGCTCCCGGCCCTGCCGCTCGTGCTCCTCGTCGTCGTCATCGTCGCCGCCCGTGAAGAAGGCGTGGTCCTCCTCCTCGTCGGCGACGGCGTCGGGCTCCGGTTCGGGCTCGGGGCGCCTGCGGCCGGGCGGCACCGGCGGCGGATAGGCGTCCTCGGTGCCGTAGAAGTCGGGCTGCTCCCCGCCGTACGCCACGGGCTGCTGGCCGTACGGGTCGCCGGGGTCGGCGGCGTACGGCACGTGGCCGTGGGTGCCGGTCGCGTCCCAGCCGCCATGGGGGAACGGCTGCTGGGGATGGCCGGCGTACTGCTGGCCGTACTGCGGATGGTGCTGCTGGTCGTAGAGGGGACGGCCCTGTTCGTCGTAGTACGGGTACTCCTGACCGCCGTACCCGGGCTGCTGCTGATGCGCCCACTGGCCGTACGGCTGCTGCGGCTGCTGCGGATACTGCTGCGGCTGGCCGCCGTAGGCAGACTGGTGGCCGACGTGCGCCTGCTGCCCTTCCCATCCGCCGTCCCCGTACAACGGGTCCTGCGGATGCCACGGTTCGGAGCCTGGGCCCCGGCCATACTCAGTCATCGATCCCCTAGAGCCGCGAGGCCGACGGTCACGCGGCCCGAGGGCCGGCTTCCGTTCCGCCTCTTCTTGTGCGTCGGCTGTTCGAACACCGGCGCATCGCGCGGAACGTTACCGTATCGCGATCAGATGACCACTTCGACGCCCTCGCCGGGTGCTTTACCTGACACCCGTTCGGATTCCAGGGCCTGCTGGAGAATAATGACCGCGGCCGCCTGGTCGATGACCGCGCGGCCCTTCTTGGATTTCACGCCCGAGGCCCGCAGTCCCTGACTGGCCGTCACAGTCGTCATCCGCTCGTCCACCAGGCGAATCGGCACCGGCTTGACGCCCTTGGCCAGTTCCTGCGCGAAGGCACGGACCTTGACGGCGGCCGGGCCCTCGCCCCCCTTGAGGGAGCGAGGGAGACCGACGACGACCTCGATCGGTTCGTACTCCTCCACCAATTGACGCAACCGGCGGTGGGCGGCGGGGATGTCCCGGCCGGGGACCGTCTCCACCGGTGTGGCGAGGATCCCATCGGGGTCGCACGAGGCGACCCCGATCCGGGCATCCCCGACGTCGATCGCAAGCCGACGTCCTCTGCGCATTTCCGACCGTTCCCTTACTGCGCCGTCACTTGGCGGTCTCGGCGACGAGCCGCTCGACGGCCTCGACGGCCTCGCCGACGGCGGCCGGGTTCTGGCCGCCGCCCTGGGCGACGTCCGGCTTGCCGCCACCGCCGCCGCCGAGGGTCTTGGCGGCGGTACGGACCAGGTCACCGGCCTTGAGACCACGCTCACGGGCGGACTCGTTGGTGGCGATGACCGTGAGGGGCTTGCCGTTGTTCACCGTGAACAGCGCGACCACGGCGGGCCGGCCGCCCTGAATGCGGCCGCGCACGTCGAGGACCAGCTTGCGCAGGTCGTCCGGCGTGGTGCCGTCCGGCACCCGACCGGTGACGACGGCGACCCCGCGGACGTCCCTCGCGGACTCGGCGAGACCGGCGGCGGCCTGCAGCACCTTCTCGGCGCGGAACTTCTCGATCTCCTTCTCGGCGTCCTTCAGCTTGCCGAGCATCGAGGAGATCTTCTCGGGCAGTTCCTCCGGGCGGCCCTTGAGCAGCTCGGTCAGCTGGTTGACGACCGTGTGCTCCCGGGCGAGGAAGTTGTAGGCGTCCACTCCGACCAGGGCCTCGATACGGCGCACACCGGAGCCGATGGAGGACTCGCCGAGCAGCTTCACCAGGCCCAGCTGGGCGGTGTTGTGCACGTGCGTGCCGCCGCACAGCTCCTTGGAGAAGTCGCCGATGGTCACGACCCGGACCCGCTCGCCGTACTTCTCGCCGAACTCGGCGATGGCGCCCTGCTTCTTGGCCTCGGCGATGCCCATGACCTCGGCGTGCACGTCGAGGTCGCGGGCGAGCACCTCGTTGATCTTCTGCTCGACGTCGGTCATGACGGCCGTCGGAACGGCGGACGGGGAGCCGAAGTCGAAGCGGAAGCGGCCGGGCTGGTTCTCGGAACCGGCCTGCGCGGCCGTCGGGCCGAGCGCGTCGCGCAGGGCCTGGTGGGTCAGGTGGGTGGCCGAGTGGGCGCGGGCGATGGCCTTGCGGCGGCGGACGTCGATGGAGGCGTGGGCCTTGGCGCCGACCGTCACCTCGCCGACCTGCACGACGCCCTTGTGCACGTATACGCCCGGCACCGGCTTCTGGCAGTCGCGGATCTCGATGACGGCACCGGAGTCCACCTTGATCCGGCCGGTGTCACCGATCTGGCCGCCGCCCTCGGCGTAGAACGGGGTGCGGTCGAGGACGACCTCGACCTCGTCGCCCTCGGTGGCGGCCGGGGACGAGACGCCGTCGACGAGGAGGCCCACGATCGTGGTCTCGCCCTCGGTGTCGCCGTAGCCGATGAAGTCGGTCGCGCCGGCGGTGTCGGCGATCTCGCGGTAGGCGCCCATGTCGGCGTGGCCGGTCTTCTTGGCCTGGGCGTCGGCCTTGGCCCGCTCCCGCTGCTCCTTCATCAGGCGGCGGAAGCCGTCCTCGTCCACGGCGAGGCCCTGCTCGGCGGCCATCTCCAGGGTGAGGTCGATCGGGAAGCCCCAGGTGTCGTGGAGCAGGAACGCCTTGTCGCCGGAGAGGACCGTGCCGCCGGCCTGCTTGGTCTCCGTCACGGCGGTGTCGAGGATGTTGGTGCCGGCCTTCAGCGTCTTGAGGAAGGCGTTCTCCTCGGCGACGGCGACCTTCTCGATGCGCTCGCCGTCGGTGATCAGCTCCGGGTACTGCTGGCCCATCATGCCGATCACGGTGTCGACGAGGTCCAGGACGACCGGGCCGGTGGCGCCGAGCAGGCGCATGTTGCGGATGGCGCGGCGCATGATGCGGCGCAGGACGTAGCCGCGGCCCTCGTTGCCGGGGGTGACGCCGTCGCCGATGAGCATCACGGACGTGCGCATGTGGTCGGTGACCACGCGCAGGGAGACGTCCGAGTCGTGGGCGTCGCCGTAGCGGACGCCGGTCAGCGCGGTGGCCTTCTCGATGACCGCCATCGAGGTGTCGATCTCGTACATGTTCTGCACGCCCTGCAGAATCATGGCGAGTCGCTCGAGCCCGAGACCGGTGTCGATGTTCTTGCTCGGCAGCTCGCCGAGGATCTCGAAGTTGTCCTTGCCGATGCCCTCGCCGCGCTCGTACTGCATGAAGACGAGGTTCCAGATCTCCACGTACCGCTCGTCGTTGACGGCGGGGCCGCCCTCGGCGCCGAACTCGGGGCCGCGGTCGTAGTTGATCTCGGAGCACGGTCCGCAGGGGCCGGGGACGCCCATGGACCAGTAGTTGTCCTTCATGCCGAGGCGCTGGATGCGCTCCTTCGGCACGCCGACGACCTCGTGCCAGATGCGCTCGGCCTCGTCGTCGTCCTTGTAGACGGTGATCCAGAGCTTCTCCGGCTCCAGGCCGTAACCACCCTTGTCCTGGGGGCTGGTGAGCAGCTCCCAGGCGTACTTGATGGCGCCTTCCTTGAAGTAGTCGCCGAAGGAGAAGTTGCCGCACATCTGGAAGAACGTGCCGTGGCGCGTGGTCTTGCCGACCTCTTCGATGTCGGGCGTGCGCACGCACTTCTGCACGCTGGTGGCGCGCGGGAAGGGCGGCTTGACCTCACCCAGGAAGTAGGGCTTGAAGGGCACCATGCCGGCGGGGACGAGGAGCAGAGTCGGGTCGTCCGCGATGAGCGACGCCGAAGGGACGACGGTGTGCCCGCGCTCCTCGAAGAAGCTCAGCCAGCGGCGGCGAATCTCGGCCGACTCCATCAGTGGTCCTCATTCCGGTCGTACGAGTACGTCGTGTCGTCGACGTACTTCGGGTTGCTGCGGTTGTTCTCGATGGCGGCGTACCGCCTCGGCGCGGGGAGTTCGGGGCCCTCCTGGATGCCGAGGGCCTCCCCCAGCTCGGCCTCCCGCTCGGCCATGTTGTCGCGGACGTCGAGCGCGAAGCCGACCGCGCGGTCCTTCAGACGCTGACCGGTCTCCAGGGCCTTGTTGGCCGCGGTCGCGGCGAGGCTCTCCGGAGTCAGCTGCCTCAGCTTGCGGTTGACCTTGGTGGTGGCCCACACACCGGCGGCGACGCCCGTGGTGAACCAGAACGTACGGCGGAACATCGCTCGGTCTCGTCCTTACTTCCGCTTGCGTCGTGCGGCGGGAACCGTGCGGCCCACGATCACGGTACGCCGGGGCGACTTGGCGGGCACGTCCTCCTTGCGGCCGCCCAGGGCCCGGCGGACGCCGTAGCCGAAGGCCGCGACCTTGACCAGCGGGCCGCCGAAGGTGGAGGCGACGGTGGTCGACAGCGCGGAGGCGTTCGACGTGACCTCCTGCACGTCGGAGGCGATCGCGTCGACGCGGTCGATCTGGGTCTGCGCGGAGCGCACCGCCTGTGAGGCGTCGGCGAGCAGCGGGACGGCCTGATCCGTCACGTCCGCCACGAGTTTGGTGGTCGCCTTGAGCGTCTGGGCCAGCCTCGCCAGTGCGACGGCGAGGAAGGAGACCAGGATCGCCCAGAACACGGCCACCAGGATCCCGGCCACCTCTCCACCGGACACTGTGCGCACCCGCTCCCTGAAACGTGCCTGAACATCGAAAAAGTCGTGTCCCGAGCCTATCGCGCCGGGGCGGACGCTCCGTACCGGATTCCCGGCGCGTGCGGTGGAGTTACGGGAAGCGATTGTACGGAATGAACACGGTTCAGTACGCTCCGTGTCCCATGCGAGGTCCTCAGCGCCCAGACCACTTCACCGACGGCGATGCGCCCCTTGAACTGACCGGCTTCGTGGGGCGCTCGGCCGAGCTGGCCGAGCTGGCCGCGGCGTTGCGGCGGGCCCGGCTGGTGACGGTGACCGGGGTCGGCGGGGTCGGCAAGTCCCGGCTGGCCGGGCGGATCGCCGCGGGCTGGGGGGCCGGGCACGCGCGCGTGGAGCTGGCGCCGGTGCGCGACCCGCAGTTCGTGGAGTACGCGGTGATGGAGGCCCTGGGGCTGACCGACCACACCGCGCGCATGCCGCGCGAGGTGCTGCTGGAGCATCTGGCCGGCCGCCGGGTCCTGCTGGTGCTCGACGGGTTCGAGCACTTGGTCGAGGCCACGGCCGAGCTGGCCGCGGAGCTGTTGCGCAGGCTGCCGGAGCTGCGGGTGCTGGCCGTGGGCCGGCGTCCGCTGGGCCTGGCCGGCGAGCGGTTGGTCCCGCTGGCGCCGCTGGCCGCGGACGACGCGGTGGAGCTGTTCACCGCCCGGGCCGGCGAGCAGGGGCTCCGGCTGCCGGACGGCCCGGAGGTACGGGAGCTGTGCCGCAGGCTGGAGGGCATCCCGCTGGCGCTGGAGCTGGCGGCGGGCCGGCTGCGGGCGCTCTCCCCCGCGCAGTTGCTGCAACGGCTGGACGACCGGTTCCGGCTGCTGACCGGCGGCGGCCGGGGCGGACCGCCCCGGCACCAGACGCTGCGCACGGCGATCGGCTGGAGCCATGAGCTGTGCACGCCCGTGGAGCGGCTGCTGTGGGCGCGTCTTTCGGTGTTCGCCCAGACCTTCGACCTGGAGGCGGCCGAGTACGTGTGCAGCGGGGACGGGTTGCCCGCCGAAGAGGTGCTGGACGTCCTGTCGGAGCTGCTCGCCCAGTCGGTCGTCGGCCGCGAGGAGACCCCGTCGGGACCCCGGTACCGGATGCTGGACACCGTCCGGGCCTACGGCGCGGACTGGCTGGAGGCGACCGGGGACGCGGTCCGGCTGCGCAGGCGGCACCGGGACTGGTACCTGGGCCTGGCGACCTGGTGCGAGCTGGAGTGGTTCTCGCCCCGGCAGCGGGAGGTGGCCGCGCGGGTGGACGCCGAGCTGCCCAATCTGCGGGCCGCGCTGGAGTTCTGCCTGACCGAGCCGGAGGAGGCGCATCTGGGCCAGTACCTGGCGGGTTCGCTGTGGTTCTGCTGGGTGGGCTGCGGGCGGCTCGCCGAGGGGCGGCGCTGGCTGGAGCGGAGCGTGGAGCTGGAGTCGGGGTACGAGCGGTCCCGGCTGAAGGCGCTGTGGGTGCTCGGCTATGTGGCGATCCTCCAGGGCGACACCGTGCCGGCGCTGCAGACGCTGCGGGAGTGCCGGGAGCAGGCCGAGCGCACGGCGGATCCGGCGGCGGTGGCCTACGCGGAGCACCGCACCGGCTGCCTGGCCCTGGTCACGGATGACATGGCACGTGCAGAAACGCTGCTTCGATCGGCCCTCGACCGCTACCGGGAGATCGGCGAACTCAACAGCAACGTGCTGATGGGCCAGGTCGAGCTGGCGATGGCCCGGGCCTTCCAGGGGGACCTGCCGGACGCGGTGCGGCTGTGCGAGGACGTGCGCCGGGTGTGCGAGGACCACGGGGAGCGCTGGACGCGGTCGTACGCGCTGTACGTGCTGGCGTACGCCGCCTGGCTGGACGGAGCTGCGGTGCGGGCGCGGGAGCTGCTCGCGGACTGCCTGGACAACGCGCACGCCTTCAACGACCTGCTCGGCTCGGTGCTCGCGATCGAACTGCTGGCGCTGGTGACGGCGACCCAGGGCGACGCGGCCGAGGCGGCGGTGCTCCAGGGCGCGGCGGCCCGGCTGTGGCCGTCGGTGGGGCTGCCGCTGTTCGGCTCGGCGTACTACAACGCCCCGCACGAGCAGTGCGAGACCGCCGCACGGCAGGCACTCGGTGACGCGCGGTACGAGGAGTGCGTGGGGCTCGGTGCGCGGCTGGACCGGGAGGCGGCGGTGGCCCGTGCGCTGGGACACGACGGGGTACGGCCGCTGAACGCGCTGCCGGCTCCGCGCGGGGCGGTGCACACCCTGCCCGCACAGCGCGAACCCGCCGCCTCGCCCACCCGGAAGGGCGGGGAGACGGCGGGCTGAGGTGCTACGCCGGGGCTGGGGTCAGCGGGCGTAGTACTCGACGACGAGCTGCTCGTCGCAGATGACCGGAACTTCCTTGCGGTTCGGCTCGCGGTCCAGGCGGAACGCCAGGGCCTTGAGGTTCACCTGCAGGTAGCGCGGGGTCTCACCCTCGGGGGCGAAGCCACCCTCACGGGCGATCTGGAAGAGCGTCTTGTCCTTGGAGCGGTCGCGGACCTGCACGACGTCGTCCGGACGGACGCGGAAGGACGGCTTGTCGACCTTCTGGCCGTTGACCTGGATGTGGCCGTGGACGACCATCTGGCGGGCCTGGTAGATCGTGCGGGCGATGCCCGAACGCAGGACCAGCGCGTCGAGGCGGCGCTCGAGCTCGACGATCAGGGCCTCACCGGTCTTGCCCTGGACCTTGGACGCACGCTCGTAGGCGCGGACCAGCTGGCGCTCGGAGATGTCGTACTGAGCGCGCAGGCGCTGCTTCTCCAGCAGACGGACCTTGTAGTCCGAGTTCTGCTTGCGGCCACGGCCGTGCTCACCCGGCGGGTAGGGGCGGGCCTCGAAGTACTTGACGGCCTTCGGGGTCAGCGCGATGCCGAGGGCACGCGACTTCTTGACCTTGGGGCGGGACTGGTTCGCCACTGTCTCTGTCTCTTTCGTAGTGTTCGGCTTGCCAGAGTTGGGGAGGTCGCATCCGCAGCCGGGAAAACCCGCCGGCCCCCGAAGGGACCTGCCGGGCAGCCGCTTCCCTGGTCTGGGCACATACGTGCAGCACGCGAGTGGCCCACCGACCGTCCCGGAACCTCGGGTGGTGGTGGGCTGCCCGCGACACCGTTCGACGGTGCGCGACGCTCCTGGAGCCGATCCGCGGGGGATCGGGCCTCCGGCCGGCTGTCCCGCTCTGACGGCACGGGACTCGGCGCTTCGGGGCAGTCTACAGGGTGCTCAGGACCGCCTGCGACCGAGGTGCTTCCTGGTCCACTCGACCGCGTCGGCGTATCGGGCCTCGGCGCCGTGCCGGGTCGGCGCGTAGTACTCGCGGTCCTTCAGGGCGTCCGGGGCGTACTGCTGCGGGGCGATGCCCTCGGGCACGTCGTGCGGGTAGACGTACCCCTGCGCGTGGCCGAGCTTGGCGGCGCCCTTGTAGTGCCCGTCGCGCAGATGCGGCGGGACCGGGCCGGCCAGCCCCTTGCGCACGTCCTCCGTCGCGGCGCCGATCGCGGTGGTCGCCGAGTTGGACTTGGGGGCGAGGGCGAGGGCGATGGTGGCGTGGCTGAGGGTGAGTGCGGCCTCGGGGAAGCCGATCATGGCGACGGCCTGGGCCGCGGCGACCGCGATGGGCAGCGCGTTGGGATCGGCCAGGCCGATGTCCTCGCTGGCGGAGATCATCAGACGGCGGGCGATGAACCGGGGGTCCTCGCCGGCCTCGATCATGCGGGCCAGGTAGTGCAGGGCCGCGTCGACGTCCGAGCCGCGGATCGACTTGATGAGGGCGCTGGCGACGTCGTAGTGCTGGTCGCCGTCGCGGTCGTACTTGACCGCGGCCCGGTCGACGGTCTGCTCCAGGGTCTGGAGACCGATCTCGCTCTCGCCCTGGTCGAGGGCGGCTCCGGCGGCGGCCTCCAGGGCGGTCAGGGCGCGGCGGGCGTCGCCGCCTGCGATGCGCACGAGGTGTTCCTCGGTGTCCCCGGGGAGGGTGACCGCGTCCTTCAGGCCGCGCTCGTCGCTCAGTGCGCGCTTGAGCAGGCCCCGGATGTCGTCGTCGGTGAGGGGTTCGAGGGTGAGCAGCAGGAAGCGGGACAGGAGCGGGGAGATCACCGAGAAGTACGGGTTCTCCGTGGTGGCCGCGATCAGCGTCACCCAGCGGTTCTCGACCGCGGGGAGCAGGGAGTCCTGCTGGGCCTTGCTGAAGCGGTGGATCTCGTCGAGGAAGAGGACGGTCTCCTTGCCGAAGCCGCCGCTGGCACGGCGGGCGCCGTCGATGACCGCGCGGACCTCCTTGACGCCCGCGGTGATCGCGGACAGCTCCACGAACCGCTTGTTGGTGGCCTTGGAGACGACGTAGGCGAGGGTCGTCTTGCCGGTGCCGGGCGGGCCCCACAGGATCACCGAGGACGGTCCGGCGGGACCGCCGGAACCCTCGCCGACCAGGCGGCGCAGCGGTGAGCCGGGCTTGAGCAGATGCTGCTGGCCCACGACCTCGTCGAGCGTGCGCGGGCGCATGCGGACCGCCAGGGGACTGGCCGCCGGGTCCTTCTCCTGGCGATCTTCTGCTGCGGCGGTGAAGAGGTCGGGTTCCACGCTGAAACCCTAAGACACCGCACCGACAATGCCGTCCGGCCCCGGGGTCAGGCCCAGAGCTGGCTGCCCCAGCGGGTCAGGATCAGCATGGCGATGACGCCGCAGTGGGTGACGGGCAGCACCCAGGTGAACTCGCCGAGGAAGGACTTCAGCCACCGGGGGGCCGGCAGGAAGTCGTTGCGGACGTTGGCCGAGGTCACGTACCAGAACATGGTGATCGTGGCGACCCAGGCCAGGGAGCACCACAGGCACAGCGCGTTGATCCGGTACAGGGACTGGTACTGCAGCCAGGTGACGAAGCAGACACCGAAGAGCGTGCCGAAGTTGAAGGTCAGCCAGTACCAGCGCGGGAAGCGGGCCCGGGCCAGCAGGCTCATGCCGACGCAGACGACGATGCCGTAGCAGACCAGGCCGAGCCAGGGGTTCGGGAAGCCGAAGGCCGCCGCCTGCTTGCTCTCCATGACGCTGCCGCAGGACACGATCGGGTTGACGCTGCAGCCCGGGGTGAACGTCTTGCCCGCGATCTTCGCTTCGAGGATCTTGTTCTTGTCGAGCGTGATGACCCAGGCCGCCAGCAGTCCGGCCGCGCCGGTGATCACCAGCATCAGGGCGAAGGCGCGGCCGCCGCCCACCAGGCGCGGGGCGTCGGCGGCGCGCTCGGGACCGGACTCCGTGGAGACGTCTTTGACTGTCGTCTTGCTCATCACGCCGATTCCGTCACTTGAGACTCGGACCATCTTCGGGCACCGGCCATTGTGCCGCACCCACATGCGCGTCCACCGTTCGATGGACATAAGGAGATACGCAAGGTGGTCACGGAGCGTTCGGTTCCGGCCGATGCTCGGGGGCATGACAGCACACGCGAACGAACTCGCGGTGGGCGTAATGGGGGCTGCGCAAGCAGTACGGGGACGTCACCGCGGTGGACGGTCTCGACCTCGGCATCCGGCGCTGGGAGGTGTTCGGCCTGCTCGGACCGAACGGCGCCGGCAAGAGCACCACGGTGGAGATCCTCCAGGGCAACCGGTCCCGGGACGCCGGCGACGTCTCGGTCCTCGCGCGGACCCGGCGACGGGCACGCGCGCGTGGAGGTCCCGTGTGGGGAGCGTCCGGCAGGACGAATCGACGTCCGCCGAGTTGACGGTCCGCGAGACCGCCCGGCACTTCGCCCGCTACGGCCCGCGTCCGCGTGACCGCCCCGTCCGTGGCCGCCCGCCCGGTGGACCGGCTGCGCGGGAAGCCGGAACGTCCGCGCCTGTCGGACCGCGAGACCGCCGTACTGCGTCTGGCGGCCGACGGCCGCACCAACGCGGAGATCGGGCGCCGTCTGTTCATCGGCGAGTCCACGGTCAAGACCCATCTGCTGTGCGTCTTCGGCAAGTTGGGCGTGGACGACCGGACGGCGGCGGTGACGACCGCGCTGCGCCACGGGCTGCCGGACACATGAGAAGGGCGCCCGTCACACGGCGGCAACCACATGACGGACGCCCTTCGCGCCGCTCGCAGCCCCTAGCCGAGGCGGGACTCCAGTTCCGCCACGATCTCGTTCACGCCGATCGCCGTCTGCTCGCCCGACTCCATGTCCTTGAGCTGGACCACGCCCTCGGCGAGGTCGCGCTCGCCGGCGACGACCGCGTACCGCGCGCCACTGCGGTTGGCGTTCTTCATGGCGCCCTTGAGGCCCTTGCCGCCGTACGAGAAGTCGGCCGCGATGCCCACCTTGCGCAGCTCGGTGACCTTCGCGAACAGCACGCGACGGGCTTCCTCGCCGAGCGGGACCGCGTAGACGGACGTGGCGGACGGGATGGCCAGTTCCACGCCCTCGGCCTCCAGCGCGAGGACCGTGCGGTCGACGCCGAGGGCCCAGCCCACCGACGGCAGCACGGGGCCGCCGATCATCTCGGACAGGCCGTCGTAGCGGCCGCCGCCGCCCACCGCCGACTGCGAGCCCAGACCGTCGTGCACGAACTCGAAGGTGGTGCGGGTGTAGTAGTCCAGGCCGCGCACCAGCTTCGGGTCGTCCTCGAAGGCGACGCCCGCCGCGGTGATCAGCTCGCGGACCTCCTCGTGGTACGCCTTGCAGGCGTCGCACAGGTAGTCGCGCAGCAGCGGCGCGCCCGTCAGCTGCTTCTGGACCGACTCGCGCTTGTCGTCGAGGACCCGCAGCGGGTTGATGTCGACGCGCCGGCGCGTGTCCTCGTCCAGGTCCAGGCCGCGCAGGAAGTCCTGGAGCGCGGCCCGGTAGACCGGACGGCACTCCTTGTCGCCCAGGCTGTTGAGCAGGATGCGGAAGTCGCGCAGGCCCAGCGAGCGGTACGCCTGGTCGGCCAGGATGATCAGCTCGGCGTCGAGGGCCGGGTCCTCCGCGCCGATCGCCTCGGCGCCGACCTGGGAGAAGTGGCGGTAACGGCCCTTCTGCGGGCGCTCGTAGCGGTAGTACGAGCCGGAGTACCAGAGCTTGACCGGGAGGTTGCCCGACTTGTGCAGGTTGGCCTCCAGGGCCGCGCGCAGCACGGACGCCGTGCCCTCGGGGCGCAGGGCGAGCTTGTCGCCGCCCTTGGTCTCGAAGGCGTACATCTCCTTGGTCACGATGTCGGTGGACTCGCCGACACCGCGCGCGAACAGCTCCACGTTCTCGAAACCGGGCGTCTCGATGTAGCCGTAACCGGAGTTGCGCAGCGGAGCGGCGATCGCCTCGCGGACCGCCAGGTACGTGGCCGAGTCCGGCGGGATCAGGTCGTAGGTGCCCTTGGGGGCGTTGAACGTGCTCACGGAAGCTCTCTCGTCACATTCCTCGTCGGGGAGCCGCGGCGGCTCCCTGGCCGGCGGCCACCTGCCGCAGATAGGGGTTGGTGGCGCGCTCCTGGCCGATGGTCGTCTGGGGGCCGTGGCCGGACAGCACCACGGTGGAGTCCTCGAGCGGCAGGCACACCCGTGCCAGCGACCCGAGCATGTCCTCCATGGATCCGCCCGGCAGGTCGGTGCGTCCGATGGAGCCGGCGAACAGCAGATCCCCGGAGAAGAACACCGACGGGACGTCGGCGGTCTCGGGCATCCGGAAGGTCACCGACCCCTTGGTATGGCCCGGGGCGTGCGCGACGGAGAACTCCAGCCCGGCCAGCTCCAGCTTCGCGCCGTCGGCCAGCTCCCTGACGTCGTCCGGCTCCCCCACGGTCAGCTCCCCCATCAGCGGCATGCCGATGGACCGGCCGAGCGCCTTCTCGGGGTCGCTCATCATGTACCGGTCGTCCGGGTGGATCCAGGCCGGTACGTCGTGTGCGCCGCACACCGGGACGACCGAGGCGACGTGGTCGATGTGGCCATGGGTGAGGACGACCGCGACGGGCTTGAGCCGATGTTTGCGCAGTGCTTCCTCGACGCCTTCGGCGGCCTGGTGGCCCGGGTCGATGATCACGCACTCCTCACCGGCGGCGGGGGCGACGAGATAACAGTTCGTCCCCCAGGCCCCGGCGGGGAACCCGGCAATGAGCACGATCGTCCTTCGTTGTGTCGACTAAAGGCGGCTTCAGCAGCAGTCAGAGCCTACCGGCGCTGCCGTTTCCTCAGCGAACCCATATACGGTACGGGGCTACACGCAGCGGTCTGCTCACGAGGGCGCACGCGTACCGCTCGACACACACGACACGCATGAGGAGAGAACCCGGTGGTCAGCCAGGAGCAGCGGCGGCGTCAGCTCGCCCGGGAGAAGTTCTTGCGGCAGCAGCAGCGGCGCACCGACGCGCGGCACAAGGCCCGCGTACGCAACTCCGTGATCGCGTCGGTACTCGGCGTGGTCGTGATCGGCGGCGTCGCCCTGTACTCGACCGGGGCGCTGAAGCACAGCGACAAGAAGACCGACGTCAGCGCCCAGACCACGCCGAGCGCCACGCCGCCGAAGAAGGCCCCGGACCCGTGCCAGAAGCCGGCGGCGGGCTCGGTGCAGAAGCTGAGCTGGAAGACGGAGCCGGCGATGTCGATCGACACGTCGGCGCAGTACACGATGAAGCTCGCGACGACGTGCGGTGACATCGGCATCGCGCTGAAGACGTCGGCGGCCCCGCACACGGTGAACTCGTTCGACTTCCTGGCGGGCAAGGGCTTCTTCGACCACACCAAGTGCCACCGGCTGACCACGCAGGGCATCTACGTGCTCCAGTGCGGCGACCCGACGGGCTCCGGCAGCGGCGGTCCGGGCTACACGATCCCGGACGAGAACCTGAAGGACAAAAGCCTGAAGGCCAACTCGTACCCGGCGGGCACGGTCGCGATGGCCAACACCGGCCAGAAGCACACCGGCGGCAGCCAGTTCTTCCTCGTCTACAAGGACAGTCCGCTGCCGCCCAACTACACGCCGTTCGGCACGATCGACGCGGCGGGCCTGAAGGTGCTCGGCAAGATCGCCGCGGCGGGCGAGAGCACGGGCGCCGGTGACGGTGCGCCGAACGCGACCGTCGTGATCAACAAGGCGACTGTCACGAAGTCCTGACGCCACCGGGAGCCCGAGAACGGCCGGCTGTGGAATTTCGGTCGCGCTGGATGCGGACAGGCAACCCGCTGGTCGCCTATGTTGGCCGTGACGAAACTGTGGACGATGCCCGGGGTGTCGAAACCCCCCGCCGGCATCATGTGGAGGAGGCGCTGTGAGCAGCGACCCGTGGGGCCGCGTCGACGAGACGGGGACCGTGTACGTGCGTACGGCCGACGGCGAGCAGGTCGTCGGATCCTGGGCGGCAGGCTCCCCTGAGGAGGCGCTGGCCTACTTCGAGCGCAAGTACGAGGGCCTGGTTGTCGAGATCGGCCTCCTCGAGAAGCGTGTGCAGACCACCGACCTGTCGGCGAAGGACGCCCAGATCGCCGTCGACCACCTGCGCGAGCAGGTGGACGCGCATCACGCGGTCGGCGATCTGGACGCCCTGCGCAAGCGGCTGGACAAGCTCGTGCAGACGGTCGAGGCGCGCCGCGAGGAGCGCAAGGCCCAGCGGGCCAGGCAGTCCGACGAGGCCCGCAAGGCCAAGGAGGACCTGGTCGTCGAGGCGGAGCAGCTGGCGCAGTCCGACCAGTGGCGGGCCGCCGGTGAGCGGCTGCGGGCGCTGGTGGACACCTGGAAGGGTCTGCCGCGGCTGGACCGCAAGTCGGACGACGAGCTGTGGCACCGCTTCTCGCACGCCCGGTCGGCGTTCTCCAAGCGCCGCAAGGCGCACTTCGCCCAGCTGGACGCGCAGCGCGAGGACGCCCGCCGGATCAAGGAGCGGCTGGTCGCCGAGGCCGAGGCGCTGTCCGGCTCCACGGACTGGGGTCCGACGGCGGCCCGCTACCGCGAGCTGATGGCGGAGTGGAAGGCCGCCGGCCGCGCCCAGCGCGAGCACGAGGACGATCTGTGGAACCGCTTCCGCGGCGCCCAGGACGTGTTCTTCGCCGCGCGCAGCTCGGTGTTCGCCGAGCGGGACGCGGAGCAGGCCGAGAACCTGAAGCTCAAGGAGGAGCTGGCCGAGGAGGCCGAGAAGCTCCTGCCGATCACGGAGCTGAAGGCCGCCCGTGCCGCCTTCCGTTCGATCAACGAGCGCTGGGAGGCCATCGGCCACGTCCCGCGGGACGCGCGTCCGAAGGTCGAGGGCCGGATGCACACGGTCGAGCGGGCGATCCAGGAGGCCGAGGAGGCCGAGTGGCGCCGGACGAACCCGGAGGCACGCGCGCGTGCCGAGGGCCTGACCGGCCAGCTGCAGGCCGCCGTGGACAAGCTGACGGGCCAGATCGAGCAGGCCCGCACCCAGGGCAACAACGCCAAGGCCGACAAGCTGGAGCGCGAGCTGGAGGGTCGCCAGGCGCTCCTGGACCAGGCCCTGAAGGGTCTGCAGGAGTTCGGCGGCTAGATCCCCGGTACTGACGTGAAAGGGCCCCGTACGCGCGTACGGGGCCCTTTCCGTGCCGGTGGGCCCGCTGGGGCCGGGCGGTCGCCTACGAGCGGGTGCGTCCCGAGGTCACGCGGTACACGTCGTACACGCCCTCCACGCCCCGTACGGCCTTCAGGACGTGGCCCAGGTGCTTCGGGTCGCCCATCTCGAAGGTGAAGCGGGAGGTGGCCACCCGGTCGCGGGAGGTCTGCACGGCGGCCGAGAGGATGTTGACGTGCTGGTCGGACAGGACGCGGGTGACGTCCGACAGCAGCCGGGAGCGGTCCAGGGCCTCGACCTGGATGGCGACCAGGAAGACCGAGGACTGGGTGGGCGCCCACTCGACGTCCAGGATCCGCTCCGGCTCCCGGGACAGCGACTCCACGTTGACGCAGTCGCTGCGGTGAACCGATACGCCGCTGCCGCGCGTGACGAAGCCGATGATCGGGTCGCCGGGCACGGGCGTACAGCAGCGGGCCAGCTTGACCCACACGTCGTCGACGCCCTTGACGACCACGCCCGGGTCGGCGCTGGAGCGGCGCTTGCGGCCCCGGCTGCGGGACGGCGGGACCGCCTCGTCGATCTCCTCGGTGGCGGCCTCCTCGCCGCCGAGGGCCTGGACGAGTTTCTGCACGATGTTCTGCGCGGAGACATGCCCCTCGCCGATCGCCGCGTACAGCGCGGAGATGTCCGAGTAGCGCATCTCGTGCGCGAGCGTGACCAGGGAGTCACCGGTGAGGATGCGCTGGATCGGCAGGTTCTGCTTGCGCATGGCCCGCACGATGGCGTCCTTGCCGTGCTCGATCGCCTCGTCGCGGCGCTCCTTGGAGAACCAGGCCCGGATCTTGTTGCGGGCGCGCGGTGACTTGACGAAGCCGAGCCAGTCGCGCGACGGTCCGGCGCCGGCGGCCTTGGAGGTGAAGACCTCCACCAAGTCGCCGTTGTCCAGAGTGGATTCGAGCGGTACGAGCCTGCCGTTGACCCGTGCCCCTATGGTGCGGTGGCCGACCTCGGTGTGGACGGCGTAGGCGAAGTCGACCGGGGTGGCGCCGGCGGGCAGCGCTATGACGTCGCCCTTGGGCGTGAAGACGAAGACCTCGTTGCGGGACAGGTCGAAGCGCAGGGACTCCAGGAACTCGCCGGGGTCCTCGGTCTCCTTCTGCCAGTCCAGCAACTGCCGCAGCCACGCCATGTCGTTGATGGCGTCCTTGTCCTTCGCGGACGTCTTGGGGGCGTCGGTACGGATCTTGGAGGTGCCGGCGACGGCCTCCTGCTTGTACTTCCAGTGCGCGGCGATGCCGTACTCGGCACGGCGGTGCATGTCGAAGGTGCGGATCTGGAGCTCGACCGGCTTGCCGTTGGGTCCGATGACCGTCGTGTGCAGCGACTGGTACATGTTGAACTTGGGCATCGCGATGTAGTCCTTGAACCGGCCGGGGACCGGGTTCCATCGCGCGTGCACGGTGCCGAGGGCGGCGTAGCAGTCCCGGACGGTGTCGACGAGGACGCGGATGCCCACCAGGTCGTAGATCTCCGCGAAGTCACGGCCGCGGACGATCATCTTCTGGTAGACGCTGTAGTAGTGCTTCGGGCGGCCGGTGACCGTCGCCTTGATGCGGGCGGCACGGAGGTCGGCCTGGACCTCGTCGGTCACTATGGCCAGGTACTCGTCCCGCTTCGGGGCGCGCTCGGCCACCAGCCGCACGATCTCGTCGTACATCTTGGGGTAGAGGATCGCGAAGGCGAGGTCCTCCAGCTCCCACTTGATGGTGTTCATGCCCAGGCGGTGGGCGAGCGGCGCGTAGATCTCCAGGGTCTCGCGCGCCTTCTTCTCCTGCTTCTCGCGCTTGAGGTAGCGCATGGTGCGCATGTTGTGCAGGCGGTCGGCGAGCTTGATGACCAGGACGCGCGGGTCCTTGGCCATGGCGACGACCATCTTGCGCACGGTCTCGGCCTGAGCGGCCTCGCCGAACTTGACCTTGTCCAGCTTGGTGACGCCGTCGACCAGCAGGGCGACGGTGTCGCCGAAGTCGCGGCGCAGCTGGTCCAGGCCGTACTCGGTGTCCTCGACCGTGTCGTGCAGCAGGCCGGCCATCAGCGTGGCCGGGTCCATGCCCAGCTCGGCGAGGATGGTGGTGACCGCGAGCGGGTGCGTGATGTACGGGTCGCCGCTCTTGCGCTTCTGGCCGCGGTGCCAGCGCTCCGCGACCTGGTAGGCGCTCTCGATCTGGCGGAGCGTGGCGTTCTCGATCTTGGGGTCGTTGCTGCGCACTATGCGCAGCAGGGGTTCCAGGACCGGGTTGTACGGGTTCGCGCGCTGGACGCCGAGGCGGGCGAGACGGGCGCGGACACGGTTGGAGGAGCCGGTGCGGCCGGGCTGCACGGCGGGCGGGCGCACGACCGGCGGCTGCACCGGGCGCTCGGCGGGCGGGGGCTTGGGACGCGAGGACTCGGCACTCTTCTCGACGGGCGCCGACTGGGCGTGCTCGACCGTCCCGCGGGTGTCGTTCTTCGCGGTCGACACGCTCGGCGCGGGCTTGGCCACGGGTGCCGAGGCGGGCTCGGGCTTGGCGGCGGTCAGTGGCTGGGCCTCGTCTGGCAAGAGGACTCCTCTGCGCGATCCGGGTCCCCCGGGTCAGGCTCCGGAGACCCCCATGGTAGCGATCCCGCGCCCGGTCATCGCCTGCAGGCGGAAGTGAGGACCGTGTACCCCTGAAACGCAGGGGGCTCCCGTGTGATTCCGGGAGGTGACGCGGTGGTGAGGGGACGGCGTGCGGTGGGTGTCCCACGGGTGGCCCTGCCGGGGCGTCCGAAACGCGTACGGCCGCCCCGGCAGGGCGCCGGGACGGCCGTACGACGAGGCGGGTCACACCTGGAGGAGCGCCTCCAGCGGTGCCCCGGAGAGGGCCGGCTCCAGGCGGGCGCGGCCGCCGAGGAAGCCCAGCTCCATGAGGACCGCGAGGCCCGAGACCTCGGCGCCGGCCCGCTCGATGAGCTGGATCGCCGCTTCGGCGGTGCCACCGGTCGCCAGGACGTCGTCCACGATCAGGACGCGGTCGCCGGCGGCCAGGTCCTCGGCGTGCACCTCGATCTCGGCCGAGCCGTACTCCAGCTGGTAGGCCTGGCGCAGGGTGGCTCCGGGCAGCTTGCCCGCCTTGCGGACCGGGATGAAGCCGACGCCCGCCCGGACGGCGACCGGGGCGCCGAGGATGAAGCCCCGGGCCTCCAGGCCGACGACCTTGGTCGCGCCGGTGTCCGCGGCGATCCCGGCGAGCGCGTCGGTCAGGGCCGTGAACGCGTCCGGGTCCGCCAGGAGCGGGGTGATGTCCTTGAACATCACGCCCGGCTCCGGGTAGTCCGCCACGTCACGGATCCGGCTGAGCAGCAGCCCTGTGAGGTCGGCGAGGTCGCTCATCGGCGCTTCCCGGAGGGGCGGCCACGGCCTCGGCCGCGGGACGCGGGCTGGTTGCGCGGTCCCACGACGGCGGGGGTGGCGTCCTCGGGGTCGTCACCGCCGGGACGGTCGAGGTCCTCCGTGGCGGCCTGGGCCCGCTTGGCCATGACCCGCTTGGTGAGGGCCTTCATCGCGGGCTCGCGCTCCTTGAGGTCGGCGACGAGCGGCGTGGCGATGAAGATCGAGGAGTACGCACCGGCCGCGAGGCCGACGAACAGCGACAGCGAGATGTCGTTGAGGTCACCGGCGCCGAGGAAGCCGCCGCCGATGAAGAGCAGACCGGCGACCGGCAGCAGGGCGACGATCGTGGTGTTGATGGAGCGGACCAGGGTGCCGTTGATCGACCGGTTGGCGATCTCGCTGTAGGTGAAGCGGGTCTGCTTGGTGATGTCCTTCGTCTGCTCCTTGAGGCTGTCGAAGACGACGACCGTGTCGTAGAGCGAGTAACCGAGGATGGTGAGCAGACCGATGATCGTGCCGGGCGAGACCTCGAAGCCGACCAGGGCGTAGATACCGGTCGTGATCGTGATGTCGTGGATCAGCGCGACCAGGGCCGCGATGGCCATGCGCCATTCGAAGGCGATGGCCAGGTAGATCACGACGAGCACCATGAAGATCGCCAGGCCCTCCCAGGCCTTGTTGGCGATCTCCTGACCCCAGCTCGGGCCGACCAGGTCGGCGGCGAGCGACTCGGGGTTGAGCTTCATGTCCTTGGCCAGGCTCTGCTTGACCTGGTCGGACTTGGCCGTGTCCAGGCCGGCGACCTGGATGCGCAGGCTGCCGTTGCCGAGCTTCTGCACGACGGCCTGGTGACCGGAGGCGTCCGTGGCGTACGACTCCGCCTGAGCGACCGAGACGCTCATGTTGGTCGGCGTCGTGAAGACGGCGCCGCCCTGGAAGTCGATGCTCATGTTCAGGCCGCGCACCGCCAGGCCGACGATGGCCGTGATGGTGATCAGGATCGAGACGCCGTACCAGATCTTGCGCTTGCCGATGAAGTCGTAGCTGATCTCGCCGCGGTGCAGCCGGGCGCCGATGGAGCCGAGTTTCGACATCGCTCAGGCCTCCTTCGGGTCGACGGGGCCGGCGGCGGGGCCGGCGGGACGGCGGGTGCGGCGCAGCGGCGGCTTGCCGCCGAGGCTCTTCGGGTCGAGGCCGGACCACTTGTGGCCGTTCGCGAAGAACTTGCGGCGGGCGAGCAGGGTCATCAGCGGCTTGGTGAACAGGAAGACGACGACCACGTCGAGCAGCGTGGTCAGACCCAGCGTGAACGCGAAGCCCTGCACCTTGCCGACGGTCACGATGAACAGGACGGCGGCGGCGAGGAACGACACGAAGTCGGAGACCAGGACGGTGCGCCGGGCACGCGGCCAGGCACGCTCGACGGCGGGGCGCAGCGAGCGGCCCTCGCGGATCTCGTCCCGGATGCGTTCGAAGTACACGATGAACGAGTCCGCGGTGATACCGATGGCGACGATCGCACCGCAGACGGCCGGCAGGTTCAGCGCGAAGTGGATGGCCGGGCCGAGCAGCGACATGATCACGTAGGTGAGCGCCGCCGAGACCATCAAGGACGCCACGGCGATGAGCGACAGCCCGCGGTAGTAGAACACCAGGTAGATGATCACCAGGGCGAGGCCGATCGCGCCTGCGAGCAGACCGGCGTGCAGCTGCTGGCCGCCGAGCGCGGCGGTCACCGTGGTGACGCTCGACTCCTTGAAGGACAGCGGGAGCGCGCCGTACGACAGCATGTTGGCGAGGCTCTGGGCGTCCTGCTGGGTGAAGCTGCCGGAGATCTCGGCCTGGCCGCCGCCGATGGTGGTCTGGACGAACGGGTGGGAGACCACCTGGTCGTCGAGGACGATCGCGAACTCGTTCTGCGGGGCGGTCTTCTGCGACAGCTGGCCGGTGATGTCGGCGAACTTCTTGGAGCCCTGGGAGTCGAAGGTCATCTGGACCTGCCAGCCGCTGGCGCCCTGGGTGTCGAAGACGGCCTGTGCCTTCTTGACCTCCTGGCCGTCCACGGCGACGGGGCCGAGCAGGAACTTGCTCCAGACCTTGCCGTCCTTGCCACAGGCGACGGTCGGCTCGCCGGGCTTGGCGCCCTGGCCGGCACCGTTCTGCGAGGACGGCTTGGTGCAGTCGAGAGCCGCGTAGCGCGCCTGGAGGTCGGTGGCGCCCGTGTTCCCGGACGGGGACGGCGAGGGCGAGGTGGTGGCC
This sequence comes from Streptomyces sp. NPDC004561, assembly GCF_053602155.1. Classification (NCBI taxonomy): domain Bacteria; kingdom Bacillati; phylum Actinomycetota; class Actinomycetes; order Kitasatosporales; family Streptomycetaceae; genus Streptomyces; species Streptomyces sp. NPDC004561. Next base: position 5,312 of record NZ_JBSGDB010000048.1, on the reverse strand, counting down.
TTGGGAGACGCGGAGCCGGTCGCGGACGGCGTCGGGGAGGTCTTCTTCAGCCCATCGGTGACGGCACGGCCCTGGCTGGTCGCGGAGGCCGAGGGAGTGCCGGATCCGGTGGCCTTCTGCTTGCCGGAGCCGGTGGACGCGCTCGGCGAGGGGCTGCCGGTGGCGCCGGGCGAGGGGCTGCCGCCCTTGCCGGAGCTGCCGCTCGGGCTGGGCTGGCCGGTGGCGCCCTGGGGCTCCCGCTGCAGGACGGGGCGGAAGTACAGCTTGGCCGTGGTGCCGACCTGCTGCTGTGCCTCCTTGGAGTTCGTGCCGCGCGGAATGTTGACGATGATGTTGCGATCGCCCTGGGTCTGGACTTCCGTCTCCGACACGCCCAGACCGTTGACACGGCGGTTCATGATGTCGACCGCTGTGTCCATGTTGGTCTTGTTGATCGCGTTGGGCTGGCCCGGCTGGTTGACCGCCGTCAGCGTGATGCTGGTGCCGCCGGCAAGGTCGATACCGAGACGGGGGGTGGTGTGCCCTGAGGCGAACATTCCGCCGGTGAGCGCCGCGATGGCGATCAGGATGAGGGCCAGTGAGCGCCCTGGTTTGCCCTGGGCGCTCGAGCTCCGGCCCTTCTTAGGTGCTGCCACCTTCTCGTACTCCCTCTCGGGCCGCCCGGCGCCGGGGTCGGCGCGCGGCGGCCATGACATGGTGTCGTCGGGCTCCCGTGCGGGAAACAGACGCGCCCGGCGGTGCGCGGGGCGTGATTATGCCGCGCCGCGCGCCACCGGGTCGTGACTACTTCGCGTCGGAACCGCCGTCGGTCTTCTTCGGCTCTTCGTCCGCCTTGGCCTCGGCGGCCTCGGCCGCGTCGGTGCCGTCCTCGTCGGCGTCCTTCTTACCGAGGTCGATCTTGTCGTCGGAGGCGGCGGCAGCGGCGGCAGATCCGTCGGTCTCGTCGGTCTCGGTGAGGGAGGACGCGTCGTCCGGGACGATGCCGGCGTCGGACTTCAGGTCGTGCTCGATGCCGTGGACGATGCGGTTGTACTCGTCGTCGGTGAGAACGGCGCCGATCGCGTTCTTGGCGAAAAGGAGGTCGACGCCCGGACCGGCGTCGAGGAGGACCGTGTCCTCGTTGACCTCCTTGACCGTCGCGTACATTCCCCCGATCGTGCGGACGCCCGAGCCGGGCTGAATCTCGTTCCGCATGGTGGCGGCCTGCTGCTGCTTCTTCTTGGCCGAGCGCGTCATCAGGAACATGGCCGCGATGAGCACGATGAAGGGGAGAAGGGTAAAGGCATTCACGGGACGGGGTTTCCTTCGCGCGACCGCGACGGAGAGCGGCCTGTTGACGGGGGTGTGGGTCGGCGCCGCCCGCAAGGGCGGCATCGGCGGAGTCTAAGCGAGTCCACGCGCATGGAACAACGCTCAGCATGGCACCTGAGTTCCTGGTCGGGCCAATGCCCTCGCCGACAGATGGCCATCGGGCTGCCGTCGGGGCCCCGTCAGGCCGCCCTCACGCCCCGAACAGGTCCTGTTGTCCGTTTCCCGTCGCCGAGCGGGGCGGGGTGAGGCCGAGGTGGGCCCAGGCGGCGGGGGTGGCGACCCGGCCGCGCGGGGTGCGGGCCAGCAGGCCCTCCCGGACGAGGAACGGCTCCGCGACCTCCTCGACGGTCTCCCGCTCCTCCCCCACCGCGACGGCGAGGGTGGACAGGCCGACCGGTCCGCCGCCGAACAGTTTCAGCAGGGCCTCCAGGACCGCGCGGTCCAGCCGGTCCAGGCCGCGGGCGTCGACCTCGTACACGGCGAGGGCGGCCCCGGCGATCTCCCGGGTGATCAGGCCGTCGGCCTTGACCTGCGCATAGTCCCGGACGCGGCGCAGCAGGCGGTTGGCGATGCGGGGGGTGCCGCGGGAGCGGCCGGCGATCTCGGCGGCGCCGTCCGGCTCGATCTCCACGTCGAGCAGGGTCGCCGAGCGGTGCACCACGCGCTCCAGCTCGCGCGGCTCGTAGAACTCCATGTGCGCGGTGAAGCCGAAGCGGTCGCGCAGCGGGGGCGGCAGCAGGCCGGCGCGCGTGGTGGCGCCCACCAGCGTGAACGGGGGCAGCTCCAGGGGGATGGCGGTGGCGCCGGGGCCCTTGCCGACGATGACGTCGACGCGGAAGTCCTCCATCGCCATGTACAGCATCTCCTCGGCGGGCCGGGACATGCGGTGGATCTCGTCCAGGAAGAGGACCTCGCCCTCCTGGAGGGAGGAGAGGATCGCCGCGAGGTCGCCGGCGTGCTGGATGGCGGGGCCCGAGGTGATGCGGATGGGGGCGCCCATCTCGGCGGCGATGATCATCGACAGGGTGGTCTTGCCGAGGCCGGGCGCGCCGGAGAGCAGCACGTGGTCGGCGGTGGCGCCGCGGGCGCGTGCGGCGCGTAGGACGAGGTCGAGCTGTTCGCGGACCTTCTCCTGGCCGATGAACTCGCCGAGGTCCTTCGGGCGGAGGGCGGCCTCGACGGCCTGGTCCTCGCGGTCGGCGACAGAGCCCACCAGCCGCTCGGGGGCGGTGCTGTCGGTGGTGTCGTCCCAATTCATCTGGTCTGCCTTACGACGGTCTCGGTCAGCGGGCGCGGTTCAGGGTCTGCAGGGCGGCCTTGAGCAGCACGCCCACCTGCGGGGTTCCCTCGGCCGCCTCGGCCTGCGGGGCCACGGCGGCGACGGCCTCGTCGGCCTCCCTGGTGGCGTAGCCGAGGCCGATGAGGGCCGCGTGCAGCTGGTCGCGCCAGCCCTGGGTGACCGGGGCGCCGATGGCGGGGGCGGTGCCGACGGGCGCGCCGAGCCGGTCCTTCAGCTCCAGGAGCAGCTTCTGGGCGCCCTTCTTGCCGATGCCGGGGACCGCGGTGAGGGCCTTCTCGTCACCGGTGGCGACGGCGCGGCGCAGCGCGTCCGGGCTGTGCACGGCGAGCATGGCCTGGGCGAGGCGGGGGCCGACGCCGCTGGCGGTCTGCAGCAGGACGAAGACCTGGCGCTCGTCGTCGTCGGAGAAGCCGTACAGGGTCAGCGAGTCCTCGCGGACGACCAGCGAGGTGTGCAGCTTGGCCGGCTGGCCGATGCGCAGCGTCGACAGCGTGTTCGGCGTGCACTGGACGGCCATGCCGACGCCGCCCACTTCGACGACCGCGGCGTCGGGGGCGAGCGCGGCGACCGTGCCGCTGACGAAGGCGATCATGCCGTACGGCCTTTCGTGGTGTGGGTGGTGGACGGAGTGACGATGACGCCGTGGCGGAAGGCACGCGGCATGGCGGCGCCGCACCGTGAGAACCCACGGCCGCCCCCGAGTACGCGCACCACGCTCCCCCACCTCTCCGTGTCTACTCGGGCCTTCCGGGGCCCGCTGCTGTGCCAGGTTATTCGGTGGCACCGACAACGCGTCGTGCGCCCCGATGATCAGTGGGTCGGCAAAAAAGATCACGGCCCAACACGCAAGACAGTTGGATAAGTTGCGATAAGTCAGACATTCGCGGCCGATTCTCCATTGCCGCACGCACTTGATCACTTGCAGCTTCTCGAACAGCCGAGCGAGTAACCGCCGTTCGGCAACGAGTGGACGCACGTTCGCTCATGACCAAGTGACAGAGAATCGGGGAACTACCGGGTGCTTCAACTACTCCTACGGTGACGGCATTTCCACCACCACCGTCTACTTCATGCGAGGACGCCTGGCCTGACGAAGGCGATCATGCCGTACGGCCTTTCGTCGCGTTGGCCGTGTGCAGGGCGACGGCCTGCTGGAGGCGGTTCTGGGCGGGGGCGCGCCAGATGTGGCAGATGGCCAGCGCGAGGGCGTCGGCCGCGTCGGCGGGCTTGGGTGGTTCGGCGAGCCGGAGCAGCCGGGTGACCATGGCGCCGACCTGGGCCTTGTCGGCGCGGCCGCTGCCGGTGACAGCCGCCTTGACCTCGCTGGGGGTGTGCAGCGCGACCGGGATGCCGCGCCGGGCGGCGCACAGCATGGCGACGGCGCTGGCCTGGGCGGTGCCCATCACCGTGCGGACGTTGTGCTGGCTGAAGACGCGCTCGACGGCGACGAACTCGGGCCGGTGCTCGTCCAGCCACTGCTCGATGCCCTGCTCGACGGCGAGCAGGCGGTGGCTGAGGTCGGCGTCCGCGGGGGTTCGTACGACGCCGACGCCGATCATGGTGAGCGGGCGGCCCGCGACCCCCTCGACGACGCCGACACCACACCGGGTCAGCCCGGGATCCACCCCCAGTACGCGCACGCGCCCCTCCCTTCGATCTCCTGTTCGCGCAGGCTATCGGGTGCCACTGACAACGCCGTGCATAGCGACGGGCCGACGGGTGTGTCCCGTCGGCCCGGTCTGCCGGCCGCGTGCGTTACGCGTCGACCTTCTCCATGATCTCGTCGCTGACGTCGAAGTTGGCGAAGACGTTCTGCACGTCGTCGCTGTCCTCGAGCGCGTCGATGAGCTTGAAGATCTTCTTGGCGCCTTCCTCGTCCAGTTCCACCTGGACCGAGGGGACGAAGCTGGACTCGGCGGAGTCGTAGTCGATGCCGGCCTCCTGGAGGGCGGTGCGCACCGCGACCAGGTCGGTGGCCTCGCTGATGACCTCGAAGCTCTCGCCGAGGTCGTTGACCTCCTCGGCGCCGGCGTCCAGGACCGCGCCGAGCACGTCGTCCTCGCCCAGCTCGCCCTTGGGGACGATCACGACGCCCTTGCGGCTGAACATGTACGACACCGAGCCCGGGTCGGCCATGTTGCCGCCGTTGCGGGTCATGGCGACGCGGACGTCGGAGGCGGCGCGGTTGCGGTTGTCGGTGAGGCACTCGATGAGCACCGCGACGCCGTTCGGGCCGTAACCCTCGTACATGATCGTCTCGTAGTCCGCGCCACCGGCCTCGAGACCGCCACCGCGCTTGATGGCGGAGTCGATGTTCTTGTTCGGGACCGACTGCTTCTTGGCCTTCTGGACGGCGTCGTAGAGCGTCGGGTTGCCGTCCAGGTCGACGCCGCCCATGCGCGCAGCGACCTCGATGTTCTTGATCAGCTTCGCGAAGAGCTTGCCGCGCTTGGCGTCGATCACGGCCTTCTTGTGCTTCGTCGTGGCCCATTTAGAGTGGCCGGACATCTGCCTGTCTCCTTCGCGTAACCCATCTATGAACGAACGCCAGAGATCCTACAAGGACTCCGCCGCCCGGTTGGCGCGCACCATGTCGACGAACAGGGAGTGCACGCGGTGGTCGCCGGTCAGTTCCGGGTGGAACGACGTGGCGAGCGCGTTGCCCTGGCGGACCGCGACGATGTGGCCTTCGTGCTCGGCG